>JBILWD010000048.1:0-16600 GCA_044370095.1 Opitutaceae bacterium
TTCGCCCGCAGCCAGGACCTGTTTACGCGGAAGCTCGTCAACGCCCAGGACTTCGAGACGCAGAAGAACGCCCTCGAGCTGGCCCGCCTGCGCTACGAGCGCGCCCGCCTGCGCCACGCCTACACCACGGTGCGCGCGCCCTTCGCCGGCGTCGTCGCCTCGCGCGAGGCGCAGGTCGGGGCCCGCGTCTCCGCCAACAGCCGCCTCTTCTCGCTCGTGAAGCTCGATGAGACCGTCGCCAAGGTATTCGTCCCCGGCCGCTACCTGCCGATTGTCGCCGAGAACCAGCCCGCCGTCGTCACGTCCGAGTTCTTGCCCGACCGCACGTTCCGCGGCTGGGTGAAGCGCATCAGCCCGGTGATCGACCCGAAGAGCGGTACGTTTAAGGTTACGGTGGGCGTCAGCGGCGAACGGCCCGGCGACCTGCCGCCGGGGCTCTTCGTCAACGTGCGCATCATCACCGACACCCGACCCGAGGCGGTCCTGATCGCGAAGCGGGCCGTGATCTACGAGGGCGGCGAGCGCTATGTCTTCGCGCTGGTGAACGACCGGGTGGTGAAGCGCAAGCTGGCCGCCGGCTACGAGGACCCGGAGCACGTTGAGGCGCTCTCCGGCTTCGACGTGGGCACCCCCGTTGTGGTGCTCGGCCAGAGCGGCCTGAAGGACGGTTCCCTCGCCCGCTCGGTGAACCAGCCTGTCCTCACCGCCCCCGGTGCCCCCGTGGTGCCCGCCGGCGCCACCACCGGCAATGGCGGCAATGGCGGCAACGGCGGCGCCGCCACCCGCCCCTGAGCCCGTGACCCGCCCGTCCGCCCGCCGCCGCTCCCGATGAACCCGCCGGCCGGCCCCGCGCCCGAGTCCTCCCACTTCGCCGTCGTGGTGCGGCGTCCGGTCGCCATTCTGATGGTGACGCTCGCCGTGGGCGTCTTCGGCTTCGTCTCTTACCAGCGTCTCGCCCTGACGCTGATGCCCGAGATGAGCTACCCGACGCTCACCGTCCGCACGCTCTACCCGGGCGCCGCGCCGGAGGATATGGAGAACGTCGTCGCCCGACCCCTCGAGCAGCAGCTCGGCGTCGTGCCCAAGCTGGTCTCGATTAGCTCCGTCTCCAAGGCCGGGCAGTCCGACGTCATCCTCGAGTTCCAGTGGAAGACGGATATGGATCTCGTCGCGCAGGAGGTCCGCGAGAAGATCGACCGCCTGCGGTTGCCCGACGGCGCGCAGCGGCCGCTGCTACTGCACTTCGACCCGTCGCTCGACCCGATCCTCCGCGTCGGGCTCTCCGGCCCCCAGTCACTCTACGAGCTGCGCTATCTAGCCGAGCACGACGTGAAGCGGCGCATCGAGTCGCTGCCCGGCGTGGCCGCGGTGCAGATCAAGGGCGGCTTGGAAGAGCAGTTTTTGGTGGCGCTGGAGGAGGCCAAGCTCTCCGCCCTCAAGCTCGACATCGGCCAGATCGCCCAACGGCTGCAGCAGGGGAACGTCAACCTCTCCGGCGGCCGCCTCAACGAGGGCCAGGTCGAGTACCTGATCCGCACCCTCAACGAGTTCCGTTCCCTCGAGGAAATCGGCCAGCTGATCGTGGGCCGGCAGAACGGCGTGGACGTCCGCCTGCGGGACGTCGCGGCGATTACCCGCTTCCACGAGGACCGCCAGGTCATCACCCGCGTCAACGGCGAGGAGAGCGTCGAGATCGAGATCTACAAGGAGGCGGACGCCAACGTGCTGGTCGTGGCGGAGACGGTGCGCACCGCCCTGCTGGGCACGCCGGAGCAGCAGGAGTACGTGGCGTCCCTCAAGGACGGCGAGGCCGGGCGGGCGGGACCGGAGCTGGGTAAGGTTCGCGTTGCCGCCAAGGGTCCGCCGGCGAAGAAGCGTCCCGCCGAGACTGGGAGCGCCGCGGATCGCGCGCGGGCGCAACGGCTGCTGGATCACCGCCGGCTGACTGACTTCCTCGCCTTCCAATTGCCCGGGGGTGTCTCGCTGCAGGTGCTCTCCGACCAGTCGGTCTTTATCAAGAACTCGATCGACGAGGTGCGGGACAACGCGGTGCAGGGCGGCCTGATCGCGGTGATCGTGCTGTACCTGTTCCTGCGCAACCTGCCGCAGACCCTGATTATCGGCCTCACGATCCCGATCTCGATCCTCGCGACCTTCGCCCCGATGCACCTCTCGGGGATCACGCTCAACATCATCTCGCTGGGCGGACTGGCGCTCGGGGTGGGCAACCTCGTGGACAACGCGATCGTGGTCTTGGAGAGCGTGTTCCGATGCCGGGAGGAGGGCGACGATCCGTTGCGGTCGATCGTCCGCGGCACCAGCGAGGTGGCGATGCCGGTGGTGGCTTCGACGCTCACGACGGTCGCGGTGTTCTTTCCGATCGTGTTCGTCGAGGGCGTAGCCGGGCAGATGTTCGGCGACCTCGCCTTGGCGGTAGTCTTCTCGCAGATCGCCTCGCTCATCGCGGCGCTCTACCTGATCCCGATGATGGCTGCGGTGGTCGACGGCGGACCCTCCGGGCTGGCCGCCTCGGGCGCCGAGTTGGCCCGTGGCGCCTATTTCCGTCTGCCCCCAGCGCCGGCCGCCGGCGGCTCCCGCCTCGCTTACCCGCTCCGCCTGCTCGGCCACCTTGCGCTGCGCGTGGCGCTCGCCCTCGTCGTCCTGCTCGCCGCCGCCCTCAAAGCGGTCCTGGCAGCCGCCGGGGTCGTGCTCGTACCGCTGGCGGGTCTTTTCCTGCTCTTCCGCGGCGGCCTCCCTGCTGCGGGCCGCGCGTGGACCGGGTGGGTGGCGTGGAACGCCGCGGATCGACTCGGCCCCTGCGCCGGCGCCGCCGTTTGGCCGGGGATGCTCTCCTTCGGGGCCCCGGGCCGCCTCGGGGCCAGCCTCGCGCGGATCACCGACTGGCTGCTCGCGCGCCCCCGTGGTTGGCTCCCGCTCCGACTCGCCCCGGCGCTCGCGGGCGCCGCGTTTCAGGTCGCCCGCTTCGCCGCTGAACTCGTGGTTCGCGTCGCCGGCACTGCTGCCCAGGCGATTCTTCTCCCCGCCGCCGTGCTCCTGCTCGGCCTCGGTCGCCTCGCCGCCTTCTCCCTCGGCCCCGGTACGCGCTCCGGGCTGCGCGCGTTTGAGTTCGCCAACGACTGGCTCCAGCGCCGCTACCCCCCGCTGCTCCGGGCCGCCCTTGGCCACCGCTTCGCCATTCTCGGCGGGTCCGTCGCGGCCGTCGTGGCCAGCGGCGTGCTCGTGCTCCCTCGGGTGGGCAGCGATCTCATCCCCGTCGTCCATCAGGGCGAGTTCTACCTCGACGTCACGCTGCCCATCGGCACGCCGATCGACCGCACCGCCGCGCTCGCCGAACGCATCGACACGGTCGTCCGGGCCGAAGAGGTGGTCGCCCGCACCTCCGTCACCGTCGGCGTCGAGGAGGGGGCGAACACCGCGATCGACGGCGGCGAGCACACCGCGCGCCTCACGGTGCGGCTGCGACCGGATTCCTCGCCGGAAACCGAGGTCGCTCTCATCGAGCGCATTCGCGCTGCGTTCCACGACCTGCCGGACCTGAAGCTCGAGGTCCGCTACCCGTCGCTCTTCAGCTTCAAGAGCCCCGTCGAAATCGAAATCCGCGGCCACGACCTCACCCTGCTCAAGCAGACCTGCCGCGAGGTCGAGGCCGTCCTCGCCGCGCAGGTGCCGGGTCTCGTCGACGTGCGCTCCAGCCTCCAGGCCGGCCACCCGGAGATTCAGGTGGTCTACCAGCGCGACCGCCTCGCGGAGCTCGGACTCAATCTCCGCTCCGTCGCCGACCTCGTGCGCAACAAGGTCCAGGGGCGCACGGCCACCGCCTTCCGCCAAGAGGACCAATTGATCGATATCGTCGTGCGCCTGCGCGAGCAGGACCGGCTCGGCCTCGAGGAGCTGCGCCGGCTCGTGGTCAACCCCAACGGCGCCGTCCCCATCCCGCTCTCCGCCGTCGCCACGCTCACCGTCACCGAGGGCCCGAGCGAGATTCGGCGGGTCGATCAGCAGCGCTGCGCCGTGATCACCGGTAACCTGCGCGGCGCCAGCCTGTCGTCCGTCTCGCAGGATATCGTCAACGCCCTCGAGGGGCTGCAGCTCCCGCCCGGCTTTGCCTACTCCCTCGCCGGCCAGAACAAGGAGATGAAGACCTCCCTCAACAGCCTGCTGCTCGCCTTCGGCCTCGCCGTGTTCCTCGTCTACATCGTGATGGCCAGCCAGTTCGAGTCCCTGCTGCAGCCCCTGCTCATTATGACCACCGTGCCCCTCGCGATGGTCGGCGTCGTGGTGGTGCTCTGGCTAGCCGCCATCCCGGTCACAATTATGGTCTTCCTCGGGCTGATCCTCCTGGTCGGCATCGTGGTGAATAACGCCATCGTGCTCATCGACTACATCAACGTCCTGCGGGAGCGCGGGGTCCCCAAGGGTGAGGCGATCGTCGAGGCCGGCCGCGCCCGCCTGCGGCCCATCCTGATGACGGCCCTCACGACCGTCGTCGGCCTCATCCCGATGGCCCTCGGCCTCGGCGAGGGCGCCGAAATCCGCGCCCCGATGGCCATCACCGTCATCGTCGGCCTCTCCAGCGCTACCGTCCTCACCCTCGTCGTCATCCCGATCCTCTACGCCCAGTTCACGCCCGACCGCGCCCCCCGCGCCGCGGCTGCCGGCGGCGGGGCCGGCGAGGCCGCCCCGGCCGACCGATGAGCCGCGAGCCCCTCACCACCGCGATCCCCCGCTTCTCCGTCTCCCGGCCGGTGACGGTCGTGATGCTGCTCGCGACCATCATCGTGGTCGGCTACATCGCTTACGACCGCATCCGCCTCTCCCTCTTCCCCGAGGACCTCGAGGGCAACCAGCTCCACGTCAGCGTCACCTACCCGAACGCCTCGCCGCGCGACATCGAGGAAAAGATCACCCGCAAAATTGAGGACATCATCGGCACGGTCCCCGACGTCAGCCGGATCACCAGCTACGCCAGCCCCAGTTCCTCCTACACCCGCATCGAGTTCCGCACCGGCACCCGCCTGCGCGAGGCCTATGCCGCGGTCAGCGACCGGATGGACCGGGTGAAACCGCTGCTGCCCGACGACGTCGACCGCATTTACGTCCGGCGCTACGATCCCTCCAGCGAGCCGATGATGAATCTCGTCGCGCAGGTGCCGCGCGAGATGGACGACGCGGCCTACCGGATGGAGAATTTCGTCAAACCCGTCCTCCAGCGCATCGACGGCGTGGGCAACGTCGACATCTGGGGCGTGCAGTCGCGGGAAATTAGCATCGACCTGATCGACGAGCGCATCCGCAGCCACCGGATCGATGTGACCGCGATGCTGGGCGCTCTGCGCGGTCAGAACCTCGCCCTCGGCGGCGGCCACGTGATCGAAGCTGGACGCAAGGTCTACGTGCGCTCGCTGGGCCGCTTTACCTCTCTCGACCAGATCCGGGAGGTGATGATCGACCCGGTCCGGCGCCTCCGGCTGGGCGACGTCGCGACGGTCTCCTTCCGGCAACCTCGGCGGGAGTGGGTGTACCGGGTGGACGGCCAGCCGGCCATCGGGCTCCAAATCACTCGCGACTCGACGGGCAATATCGACCGGATCAGCCGCGAGGTGCGGGCCGCGCTGCCGGAACTGCAGCGCCTCCCCCAGCTCGAGGGAGTCAACTTCGAGGTCTTCAGTGACCAGGGGCGCGACGTTCGCGAGGCGATTGGTCACCTCGAAGAGGCGGGGCTCTGGGGCGGCATCTTTGCGGCGCTGATCCTCTACCTGTTCCTCCGCGCCCCGCGGATGACGGCGATCCTCACCCTCTCGATTCCCCTCTCCCTGCTCTGCACGATCATCGCGCTCTTCTTTATGGGCTGGTCGCTGAACCTAGCGACGATGATGGGCCTGCTGCTCGCGGTCGGGATGGTCGTGGATAACGCCATCGTGATCGTCGAGAATATCTACCGCTTACGGCAGGAGGGGATGGAGGGCCGGCAAGCTTCCATCCAGGGCACCAGCGAGGTCGGACTCGCGGTGGTGATGTCCACCTGCACCACCGTGGTGGTGTTCCTGCCGCTGATTTTGATGGGGCGCGGCCACGAGTTCTCCTTCTGGATGCTCCGCATTGGCGTCCCGGTGATCGTCTCACTCGTCGCCTCCTTGGTCATCGCCCTCGTCTTCGTCCCGCTCGCGGCCCAGCGGATGTCTCGCGGCCAGCGCCATCAGGACCTCGCGGCCGTGACTTGGCTCCGCGAGCGCTACACGCGCGCGCTGCGCTGGACGCTCACCCACCGGCTCGACGCCGCGATCGTCGCCCTCGCGATCCTCGCCTCGCTCTGGATCCCCTACCAAGCGGTTCCCCGCTCCACCAGCGGCCTCCTCGGCCGCAGCGGCGGGCGCTCGATGCACCTCTACTACGACCTGCCGAGCGGGAATACCCTTGAGCAAACGGACGCCTTCTTCGCCCGCGTGGAGGAGTTCCTGCGGCAGCACCAGGACTTCTACGGCGTCGAGCGCATCGAGACGCGCTTCCGCAACAACAACGGCCGGATCCAGCTCAAGCTGCGCCAGAAGGCCAACGACGCCTGGTACGTGGCCGCGTGGGAGAATCTCCTCCTCTCGTTCGACCTCAGCCCCCCCGCGATGGACCGTAACTCAATCGAGGTCCACCTGCGCGATAACTTCGAGCTGCCGCCGGGCATCATCTGCCGCTCGATCGCCCGCAACTCCGGCGCGCCGCAGGACAGCGTGATCAGCTTCAGCATCTTCGGCGAGGACACGACCACGCTCATCGGTCTCGCCGAGGAGGCCGCGCGCCGCCTCGGCACGATCCCGGGAATGCTCTCGGTCGACACCGATATGGAGCGCGGCGGTCAGGAACTCCGCATCACGCTCGACCGCGATCGCTCCCGCCGGCTCGGCATCAATCCGCAGGAGGTCTCCGGCGCCATCAGCAACACCATCCGCGGCCTCGAGGTGGGCCGGATGCCCGTACCCGACGGTCGCGAGATTCGCATTTACGCTCAGCTTGGCGAAGTCGAGCGGACCCGCATCGACGACGTGAAGACGATGGCCTTCCCGTCCGACGCCGGGGTCGAGATCCCGCTGGAGAGCCTCGCCGACCTCTCGATCGGCAAGGCGATGAGCACCATCTACCGCGAGTCGCGCCAGACCGTGATGCGCATCACCGCCCGCGTGCCGCGCCAAGACTTCCGCACGCTCAACCTAGCGATCGATAAGGCGATGGCCGGCTTCGACCTGCCCCGCGGCTACCGCTTCGACCGCGGCAGCTACTTCTCCTCCGGCGGCCAGTCCGAGGCGGCCCTCCGTTTCGCCCTCACCCTCGCCGTCATCTTCGTCTTCCTCCTGATGGGCCTCCTCTTCGAGTCCTTCATCCTCCCGCTCGCCGTCCTCATCGCGGTGCCGTTCTCGCTCCTCGGCGTCTTCTGGACCCTGCACCTCACCAAGACCCCGCTCGACCTGATGGCGACGATCGGGGTCGTCATTCTCGTCGGCGTGGTGGTAAACAACGCCATCGTGCTGATCGATCTGGCGAACCGGCTGCGGGCCGAGGGGGTGGAACGGCTCGCGGCGCTGCTCGAGGCCGGCCGCCAGCGCTTCCGCCCGATCCTGATGACGACCCTGACGACGGTCTGCGGGATGATCCCGATGGCCGTGGGGAACTCGAAGATCGTCGGGGTCCCCTACGCGCCCCTCGGCCGCACGATGGTCGGCGGACTGCTGGTTTCAGCCATCCTGACGCTCGTCGTCGTGCCCCTCCTCTACACCCTGCTCGACGACCTGCGCGAACACGCCACGCGGGTCTGGCGCGCCGCCCGCGCCGGGGGTGCCCTACCCACGCCGGACGCGACCCCCGGGGCCGCGGGTTCCCTCGGCCGCGCTGACCGGGCGGACTGAGCGGCGGGGCGCGCTGGCCCATCGCCGCATTGCCTCCGCGCGCCGCGGGGTCCAGGGTCCGGCGCGTCATCCCCCGCCCCCCGATGCCGATCCCGACCTCGCGCCGCCGTTTCCTCGCCTCCTCGACCTCCCTCGCCGCCGCCGCCCTCGCTGGCCCCACGGTGGTTTCCGCGGCCGATGCCCGCCGGCCCGCGCTCCTCGGCGGCACCCCGGTGCACACCGGCCCCTGGCCCACCTGGCCGGTCTGGGACCCCGCCTGGGAAGAGGACTTCCTTCGTGTCTGCCGCAGCGGCCGCTGGAACGCCGCCGGCGGCGGCCCGCTCGCAGATTTTGAGCGCCGCTGGGCCGCTCTCCTCGGCGCGCGCCGCTGCCTCGCCACCTCCAGCGGCACGACCGCGCTCATCACGGCCCTCCACGTGCTCGGCATCGATGCGGGCGACGAGGTCATCGTCTCCCCCTACACCTTTGTCGCGACCTACAACGCGATCCTCGCCCACAAGGCGCTGCCGGTCCTCGCCGACACCGATCCCGCGACGCTCAACCTTGACCCCGCCTCGATCGCCTCCCGGATCACGGACCGGACGCGCGCGATCGTCCCGGTGCACATCTTCGGCCTGCCCTGCGAGATGGACCCGATCAACGCGCTCGCCCGCGCCCGCGGCCTGCGGGTGCTCGAGGACGCGTGTCAGGCGTGGCTGGCCGAGTACCGCGGCCGCAAGTGCGGCACGCTCGGGGACCTCGGCTGCTTCAGTTTCCAGCAGTCCAAGCACATTCCCGCCGGCGAGGGCGGCGCCATCACCGGGATGGACGAGGACCTCGTCGACCGCTGCAACTCCTTCCACAACTGCGGCCGCTCCGTGGGGCGCTTCCAGGGCAACGGCTGCTTCACCCGCGGGAGCAACTTCCGGCTCACCCAGTTCCAGGGCGTCCTCTTGCTCCGGCAGGTGGAAAAACTCGTCGCCGAGACCGCGCGGCGGCGCGAAGCGGCCGATTACCTCAACACGCGCCTCGGGACGATCCCCGGCATCACGCCCGTGCGCGTGCCGGCAGAGAGTCGCGGCGTGTACCACCTCTACCCGGTCCGTTACGACGCCCGTGCCTTCGCCGGCCTGAGCCGCGATGCCTTCCTGCGCGCGCTCGCCGCTGAGGGCGTGCCCGGCAGCGCGGTCTACAAGGAACAGTATTTCGACGGCCTCCTCGACGAGGCGATCGCCTCGCGGGGCTTCCAGCGCCTCTTCCCCGCGGAGCGACTCAAGGCGTACCGGGAAAGCTTCCAGGAACTCCGGGGCAACCGGGAGACCTGCGCCACCGTCGTGGCCCTGCCGCAGACCGTGCTCCTCGCCGGCCGCGCCGCGCTGGACCAGGTGGTCGAGGCCTTCGCGAAACTCCAGGCCCAGGCCCCGGCGCTCGCCGCCGCCGCCCGCGCCAAGTCCTGAGCCGGGCGCGCGCCGGCTCAGCAGGCGGGGAGAACACGCTTGCCTGCCCGCGCCGGGGACGCGGAACGTCGGGGATGCGCGTTCCCCTTCCTCCCGTCCCGCCGTCCGCCCGCGGTCCCGGGTTCCGCCCCACCGGGAGGATGCGGCCGTGCCGCTGACCACGCTGCTGCTCTCGCTCGCGATCCTTACCGTCGCGGGGTTTACCCAGGGGCTCACCGGTTTCGGCTTCGGCCTGGTGTCGATGGCGCTCCTGCCGCTGCTCCTGCCCATCAAGGAGGCGGCGGTGGTGGTCGCGGTGCTGAACCTCGTCACCTGCGTCTTCACGCTGTGGGCGGTGCGCCGGCACCTGTGCTGGCGGCGGGGGCGCAGTCTCATCGTCGGCTCGGCCGCCGGCGTGCCTTTCGGGGTGTACCTGCTGGCGCAACTTGAGCCGGCCCCGCTGCTCCGCGCGATGGGGATCGTGCTGGTGGGCTTCGCCGCCGCCGAGCTCTTGGCCGATCCGCGCTCCCGGCCCCGCGTGCCGGGCTGGCTCGGTCTGCCGGCCGGTTTCCTTGGGGGCAGCATCGGCGGCGCGCTCAACATGGGCGGCCCGCCCGTGATCGCCTACGTCTACGCCCAACCGTGGTCGAAGGAGGAGATCGTCGCGACGCTCCAGCTGGTCTTCGGCGTCAGCGCCCTGCTGCGCGTGGCCCTGATCGGCGCGGGCGGCCTTTACACGGCCCCGATGGTGCCGCTGCTCCTGCTCACGCTCGCGCCGATGGCGCTCGCGATCTTACTTGGCACCCGCCTGCTGCTTCGCGTTCCCCTTGTCCCACTGCGCCGCGGCGTCGCCGTCTTCCTGCTCGTCCTCGGCCTCAAGCATACCCTTTTCCCCTGATCCCGTGACCCCGCACCCGCTCTACCTCAACGGCCGCTTCGTCGTCCGGGAACCCTCCTTCCCGGTCCGCGATCCGGCGGATGGGACCGTGTTCGCCCGGATGTCCGCCGCGGATGCCGGGGTGACGGCGGCGGCGCTGGCGGACGCGGAGGCGGCGTTCGCGGGCTGGCGGCGGGTGCCGGCGCGGGCGCGGGGCGACGTGCTCCTCGCGCTGGCCGCCGAGGTGACCCGGCGGGCCGAGGAGATCGCCACCGGGATCACGCGGGAGAACGGCAAGCCCCTCGGCGAGGCCCGGGCGGAGGTCGCGCTGGGGATCGACCATCTGCGCTGGTTCGCGGAAGAGGCGCGCCGCGGCTACGGTCGGGTGCTCCCGCCGCAGGAGGCCGACCGGCGGCAACTGGTCCTGCGGGTGCCGATCGGCGTGGTCGGCGCGATCAGCCCGTGGAACTTCCCCTTTCATCTCGCGGCGCGGAAGGTCGCGCCCGCCCTCGCCGCCGGCTGCCCCGTCGTGCTCAAGCCCGCCAGCGCCACGCCGCTCTCGGCCGTGCGGCTGGCGGAGTGCGCCCACGCGGCCGGGGTCCCGCCCGGCGTGTTCCAGGTGGTGGCCGGCCCCGCCGAGGCCATCGCCGGCGAGTTCCTCGCCAACCCGCGCTGCCGCAAGGTGACGTTTACCGGCTCCACCGAGGTGGGCCGCCGGCTGGTCGCCGGGGCCGCGGCGGGGCTCAAGCCCCTCGCGCTGGAGCTCGGCGGGCATTCGCCGCTCTTGGTGTTCGACGATGCCGACCTCCCCGGGGCGGTCGCGGGTGCGCTCACGGCCAAGTTCCGCAACGGCGGCCAGTCCTGCATCGCGGCTAACCGGATCTACGTCCAGCGCGGCGTCTGGGACCGCTTCCTGGCCGACTTCACGGCGGCCGTCCGCGCGTTGCGCGTCGGGCCTGGCCTCGATCCGGCCACGGATATTGGACCGCTCGTCAACCCCGCGGCCGCGGAACTGGCGGCGGCCCACGTTGCCGACGCCCGCGCCCGCGGCGCCGTGCTGCTCTGCGGGGGAGAGCGGCTGCCCGGGGGCGGCGGGTCCTACTTCGCCCCCACGGTGCTCACCGGGGTACCGCCGGACGCGCTCGGGATGCGCGAAGAGACCTTTGGCCCGGTCGCCTACGTGAACCCATTCGATACCGAGGAGGAGGCCGTGGCGGCCGCCAATGCCACGCCCTACGGGCTCGCCGCCTACGCCTTCACGCGCGACCTGAGCCGCGCCCTGCGGCTGGGCGAGGCCCTTGAGGCCGGGATGATCGCGGTCAACCACGGCCTCCCCACCGCGAGCAACGCGCCCTTCGGCGGGGTGAAACAGAGCGGCTGGGGGCGGGAACTGGGCAGCGAGGGCCTCGACGCCTTCCTCGAGACGCGCCACGTGTCGCTGGGGTTCGCTGCCGGTTAGCATTGAACCGCGCCGGCGGCCTCGCGCAGGCTGCGGCACCCCGATGAGCACCCCCCCCGAGAACCCGGCCGCCCCCTGGTGGCGCGGCGTCACCCGCTACCAATGGCTGGTCCTCGCCATCGCCTCGGCGGGCTGGGTGTTCGACACCTTTGAGGGACAGATCTTCAACCTCACCCGGCGCCAGATGCTCGAGGAAATTCTCGGCGCGGACGCGACGCCGGCGGCGATCAGCCAGTGGGGGGACATCTTCCTCGGCATCTTCCTCGCGGGGGGGACGCTGGGCGGCATCCTCTTCGGCTGGCTGGGCGACGTCTGGGGCCGACGGCCGGCGATGATCGTTACGATCCTGATGTACTCGGTCTTCAGTGGGCTGACGTACTTCGCGACCGAGCTCTGGCAGGTGGGGGTGCTGCGCTTCCTGGTCGCGATGGGCGTGGGCGGGGAGTGGGCCGTGGCAGCCGCGCTGGTGGCCGAGGTGTTTCCCGCCCGCGCCCGGGCGCACGCGGGCGGGATCTTCCACTCGACGAGCGTGCTGGGCACGTGGCTGGCGGCGCTCGCGGGGCTGGCCGTCGGCGCGGAGTGGCGTTGGGCGTACGTCCTGGGCGTGTTGCCGGCGCTGCTGGTGCTCTGGGTCCGCGCCGCCGTGCACGAACCGGAGTCGTGGCGCCAGGCGCGCGCGGCGGCCGCCACGGGGGACGGTCGCGCGCTGGGGAGCTTCCGTGATCTCCTGCTGAACCCGCGGTGGGCCGGGCGGGCGTTCCTCGGGATGCTGCTCGCCGCGGTCGGGCTGGGGACGTTCTGGGGCGTCGCGGTCGCGGGCCAGGACCTCGCGCGCGAGATGCTGCTCCGCGAGGGCGCGTCACCGGCGGTGGCGGCGGAGAAGGCCAAGTTCGCCTACGGAATCCTGCAGACCGCCGGCGCGGGGCTGGGGATGCTCAGCTTCGGCCCGCTGTGCCTGCGACTGGGCCGGCGGCGCGCGTTCATCCTCTTCCACCTGGCCGCGTTCCTCCTGGTCCCGATCGTCTGTTTCGTGCCCCGCGATTACCCGACCCTCCTCGCGCTGCTTCCGCTGATGGGCTTCTTTGTCGTCGGCCTCCACGCGGGCTACGCGGTCTATTTCCCGGAACTCTTCCCGCACCACCTCCGCTCCTCGGGCACCGGCTTCTGCTTCAACGCCGGGCGCATCCTCGCCGCGGGCGTCCTCCTTTTCTCCGGTTGGCTCAAGTCGCTCCCCGGGATGGACCTGCGCCTGGCCGTTTCCCTGCTCGCCACGCTGTTCCTCGCCGGGATTGTGGTGGTCTGGTTCCTGCCGGAAACGCGCGACCAACCGCTCCCGGAAGCCTGATTCTGCGACTGGCCCGGGCTCGCGGAAAATCAACCGTCCGCAGATCCACCCGCGGGGTCCGGCTCAGCCCTGCACCTGTTCGCCGAAGCGCGGATCGAGCTGCAGGCGGCTCCGGCCGGAGAAACTGAGGTCCGCCGTGAACAGCCCCGCGGGGCGTTCGGGCAGGGGGGGCGGCCTGGGCAGCGCCCGACACCTAACCACGGCGGGAAACGGAGCGCTCGAAACTTCCGTCACCTCCGGCGCCGGGATTCGGGCCCGCGCCCGGGCCAGGCGCCCGGTCAAGACGAGGGCGCCGGCAGCCAGCAGCGCAAGGGCGAGAAGAAGGAGGGCGGGGAGCATGAGGCGTCGGGGTGGGGCGGAGAGGGTGCCAGAGGAAGCGCCGCCCGTCATCGGTAGTTTCACGCCATGCCCCGGGGTACTTTTACGGATTCATCTGCGCGGTTTCCCCCGGCAAAACCCTTTGCCTGCCGCCCGGTTCCTTGGAACACCTGCTCCGTGCGCCTCCTGCCCTTTCTGCTCCTGCTGTTGGGCACTTTCGCGTCCTCCGCTCCCGGCGCTTCGACCCCGCCGGCCCTAGCCCCAGACCCGGCTCCCGTGACCCTCGGGCAACCCGGGTTCACGCTCCCGCCCGGCGCCTCGGTTTATGGCCTGCGCACCCGCGACGCCGTCATCCTCGGCGTCATCGAGGGGGTCACCGAATACCTGCCGGTTTCTTCCACCGGCCACCTGATCATCGCGTCACGCGTGCTGCGGCTCGATTCCCAGCAGCCGGTCCTCAACGCCCTCGGCGAGCCCGTCTGGCACCAGCTCCCCGAGCAGGGCCGGCCGGGCGAACTCCTCACCCAGAAGCTGGCGACCGACACCTACATCGTGATCATCCAGGTCGGCGCGCTCCTCGCGGTGGCCCTCCTCTACTGGCGCCAGCTCTGGTCGATGGTCCTCGGGGCCTTCGGCCGCGACCCGGCCGGCCTGCGCCTGCTCATCTGCGTGGGCATCGCGTTCGTGCCCTCCGCCGCCCTCGGCTACCTGTTCCATGACTGGATTGACGAACACCTCTATTCGATCGACACGGTGATCGTGATGCTGGTGCTCGGCGCGCTGCTGATTTTCTACGCCGAGTACTGGTACGGCCGCCAGGTGCTGGCGGGGACCCGCGTCGAGCGGGAGGAGCTCAACGTGGCCGGAGCGATGTGGGTCGGCCTGCTCCAATGCGCCGCCCTGCTGCCGGGCACCAGCCGGCCGATGATGACCATCGTCGCGGGGTATTTCGCGGGCCTCGACCCGCGCCGGGCGACCGAGTTCAGCTTCATCCTCGGGTTCGTCACGCTGAGCGCCGCCTCCCTCTACAAAGCCCTCAAGGGGGGCGCGGCGATGATCGACCTTTTCGGCTGGTCGGACGTCCTGATCGGGGCTGCCGTGGCGGCCGTGACCGCTGCCGCCTGCCTGCGGCTGCTGGTGATCTGCCTGATGCGTTACGGGCTCGCGCCCTTCGCCTGGTACCGCCTCGCCCTCGCCGCCGCCCTCTGGTCTCTCACCTGAGCCCTCGCCGCGGGGCGGCCGGGCCCCGTCCGTGCGGGTCAGTTGTTCTCGGGCAACCCCTCGCGGTGGCCGATGTTCTGCACCGGGGCGAAGATCGCCTGCACCTCGCGCAGGAGCTCCGCGTCGATCGGCTGCGCTAGCCACTCTGCCCACCGACGGATATTGGCTGGGTTGGCGCTCCCCGCCACGGTGGTGGCGATCCCGGGCTGGGCGCACGAGAACTGCAGCGCCAACTGGGCGAGGTCGATCCCGCGGGCCGCACACGCCGCCGCCGCCTGACGCGCCGCCGCCTTCACCGGCTCCGGCTCCTTCAACCACGCCGGTAGGGGCGCGTTGGTCAGCAGGCGGGCCGAGAACGGACCCGCGTTCATCGCCCCGATGCCCCGGGCCTCGAGATACGGCACCATCTCCTCCAAGAACCGCGTGTTCTGCAGCGTGCACTGGTTGTAGCTCAGGACGCAGTCCACGTCCGTCTGGTCCAGAATCGTGCGGAAGATCTTCATCGGATACCCGCTGAAGCCGATCCAGCGCACCTTGCCGGCGTCCCGCGCCCGCCGCAGCGCCGGGAGGGTCTCCTCGACGATCTGCCGCAGCGGGACGAATTCGATGTCGTGGCACAGCACGATGTCCAGGTGGTCGGTGCCGAGCCGGTGGAGGCTCACGTCGATGCTCTCCGCCACCCGCCGAGCCGAGAAGTCGAAGTGCGCCAGATCGTAGCGGCCCAGCTTGGTGCACAACAGGTAGGAGTCGCGCGGCACCCCCTGGAGCGCGATCCCCAGCAGCACCTCGCTCATCCCCCGGCCGTAGAACGGGGAGGTGTCGATCAGGTTCAGCCCGCAGTCGAGCGCCGTGCGCACGCTGGCGAGGGCCTCGTCGAGGGTGACGCGGCGGAACTCGGCGCCGAGGGAGGACGCGCCGAAGCTGAGGACGGGGAGGCGGAGGCCGGTACGGCCGAGGACGCGGGTCTGCATGAGCGGAGCGGGAGAATGAGCGGATTCTCGCCCGCAGGGGAAGCCCGCGCCGCGGCTCAGAATTCCCAGGTGGCGCCGACGCTGGGCAGCAAGGGCAGCTGGGCCCGCGGCTCGCGCACCACCTCGAGCTGCCCCCCGCGCCAGAGCGGACGGGAGAGGTAGCCGAGGAGGTTCTCCCGATCGTAGGCGTTGAACACGTCGAGGTGTAGCCGCAGCTCGCCCCGCGCGGTGGGGATACGGCGCGACACCCGGAGGTCCAAGCGATGGTAGTCCGGCAGGCGCTGCCCGTAGGCGGGTCCGACGAAGGGCACGACCAACGGCCGGCCGCCGACCCCCGGTTCGACGCGGAAACTGGATTCGGTCGTCGGCCAACCCGAGTGGAAGTTCCAGGCGGCGCTGACCTGCCAGCGCTGGTTGGGGGTGTAGGTCAGGTCCGCGTAGAACGCGTGGCGCTGGTCCCGCGCGCGGGGCATCCAGCGGCCGTCGACCCGATCCTCCGACCGGGAGAGGGAGTAGCTGGCGTGCCAGGCCACGGACCGGTGGCTCCGGCTATTTCTTCGCCGGCCAGGTCACGGTCCCCGAGACCTCGTCCTCGCTCCCGCTGGTCGGCCTCTCCTCGGCGCTCCTGGGCTTCCTCGCCCTGCGGCGCCGGCGCTGAGGGCCCTTCCCGCGGCGCCCGCGTCGCGAAGCCTGCGATCCCCGCCCTCCCGGCGGGGATTTTTTGTGTCCCGCGCCGGCCGATACTTGGCGCTTGCCCCGCCCGGTCCGCCCGGCTTTCTCCGTGCCTGCCTGTAGGGGTGTCTTCCGCGGAAGGCTGAGATTGCGGCGCGACCGGCCGCTCGACCCTTTGAACCTGCCGGATCATGCCGACGAAGGAAACAGCAGGCGCCACCAGTTGCGCCATTCGGGTGCGCCGGAGGCGCCTCCTTCGGCGACGTGGCCCCGGGTTCCAGGCCTCCACCCAATGCCACGCCTGCCCGCCCTGCTCCTCCTCCTGCCACTCCTCGCCGCCGCCCGCGCCGGTGAGACCCCCGCGCCCGTCGTGCCGCTCGCCCCGGTCCGCGTCACCGCCGACCTCTGG
>JBILWD010000250.1:0-5644 GCA_044370095.1 Opitutaceae bacterium
GCTGGCTTGGGTTGAGTCTGTAATCACCGGGGCGGCGCGCCCCAGCTACACCAAGCCGCCGGGTGTCCCGGCTACACCAAGCTCCCTGCGGGACGGGGTTAGGCCGATATTCGTTAGTCTTCAGCCTGCACCAGTGACGGCCGATCGCGCGGGTAACAATTAACGGCCTGCCCCCCTTCGGGCCCTGCCGTCAGAACGTGCCCTTGACGCCGAAGGTCCAGAGCGAGCCGAAGTCTTCGCGCTGGCGGAACTGGGCGTGCGCGGGCGTGCTCGGCCCGGCGCGCTCGATATCCTCGGTGGCGTCGTTCACGTTGCGCAAGCTCCCGAAGACGGCGAAGCGCTTGTAGAACGTATATTCCCCGCTGATGTCGATGTAGAGGCGCTTGGAGCCCCAATCGTAGGTGCTCGGCTCGATGCTGCGGCCCGCGGCGATCAGGCCCCGGCGCTGGCGGCCGCGGTAATTCCAGTTCATCCGCAGGTTATATTGGGGCCGGGAGAGGCTGACGCCCCAGTTGTAGATCCGGGGAATGTAGCCGGAGAAGTTGGAGGAAGCGATGCCGGTGGCGCGGGTGGCGGTGGTGTTGGCAAAGACCTGCACTCCGCGCGCCCAATGCGGCAGGAACGTCAGCGTCTGCTTATAGTCGAACTCCAGGCCCTGCATCCGCACTGTCGAATCGATATTGTAGTTCGTGGAGACGGGGTACTCGCCGTAAATCTCCGGATCGAGGCTGTAGAGAGCCAGGAACTCCGGCGTCGCGGGCAGGACGATGCTGCCGAAGAAGTTCCGGAAGTCGCGGCGGAACCCGCCGACCGAGATCTGCCCCACGCGCTCGAAGTAATACTCAAAGCGGATCCGCGTGGTCTTGGCGCTCCAAGCCTTGATGCCCGCATTGTTCACCGCGATGCGGTTATTGGAGGAATTCGGCGGCAGCTCGGTGTCGGGCAGCGTCAGTCCGCCGGCGTACTGGTTGAAGTCCGGACGGCCAATTGAATAGTAGTACGAGACGCGGCCGATCAGGTTCTCCCGGATATTGTAGCTCGCATTGATGTTGGGGAACCAGCGGAGGTACTCCTTGTTCACCTGCTGCTGGCGGTCGAGCAGGGTCAGGCGGGAAACGGCGAGGGCGTTCGAGACGCCGTTAATCGTGGTCGGTTCGATCAAGGTCGGTGCCGGGATGCGATTCACCCCGGTGCCGGTGAAGATGAGGTTCCCGTTGGCATCGCGCTGCGGGATCACCTCGCCGTTGGCGTCGCGGCGGTAGTTGCCGGTCGGGTCGGTGAGGGGCCCTTGGGCGTCCACGTTGGTCTGCTCGGCGCGGATGCCGCCCACAATCTTCAGGCGGCGATCGAGGAAGGCGAGGTCGCCACGCACATAGGCCGAGGAGATGATCTCGGAGGCGCGCTTCGAGAGGTTGACCGCGTTCCGGTACGCGGCGTTCTGATCGATCGTATAGTGGCTGGGATTGGCGGAGTAATATTCCCAAGCCTTGAAGTTGCTCAGCCACTGAATCTTGGGGAAGCCGTAGGGGCCGGTGCGCTGCGAGAACACCTCGTCGAGGAGGAAGGCGGCCCCGTCGTCGGTGCCCAGCGGGTCGGCCGGCGTGGTGGAGGTGCGGCCGTCGGCACCACGATGGGTGTAGGGCACGGTGCCGCCACGGATATCGCGGGCGGACTCGCGGATGTCGGCGCCCAGCTTGAGCGAGATCGGCACCCGGCGGACCTCAAAGTCCCGGCGGACGTTTGCGAAGGCGCTGCGCTGCAGGTCCGAGGATTCCCGGAAGTCGCTGCTACTGGTATTCAGGACATAGGAGCGTAGGTCGTAGGGGTCCACGGGCGTGTCATTGGGGCCTTCGGTGACCTCGATCCGGCCGGGGCGCAGGTAGAAGATGTCGCGGAAGCGCACGGTCACGCCGGTGCGGCGGGCGGAGGCGCCGTTGAAGTAACCCTTGTCGATATCGCGATAGTGGTTGCTCGCGTGCGAGTAGCCGGCGCCGGCATCGACCTTCCAGATGGGCCCATCGTGGAAGAAACGGAGGGTCGGCATAAAGGTGGTGCCGGACTTCTCGCGGGCGCCATTGCCCACCGTGATCTCGCCAAAACCGCGGTCGCCCAGCGTGTCGCGCGTGCTGAAGTTGCCCGGCAGCACGCGGTTCGTGTTGAACGTGAGCGAGCGGTTGTTGAACATCGCGTCGAAGAACGCGTACTGGAACGAGAACGCCAGGCGGGCGTGGCGGGAGAGCTTGTAATCGAGGGTGGTGCCGAGTGACGAGCGGGTGGTCACCTTCGTACCGTCGCGCACCTGATAATTGGACAGGTAGGGCTGATCCGGCGTCGTGTCGGGGTAGCCATTGAGGGCGGTGGCCGCGACGTTGGTGGCGTTGCCCGCGCCGCGCCACGTGTTCACCATAAAGTCCTGCATCGTGTACTGGGAGGTCGTGCCGCCGGAGAGGGTGAAACCGAACCGCTTGTTGACGGGCACCACCCAGGAGAAGTCGAGGCCCGGGTGGATCTTGTAGGAGGGTTCGCGGATTGGGCCGGGGGTCTTGCGCAGGCTGCGCTCGGCGTCACGCATCATCAGGTAGACGCTCCCATTGAACTGCGGCTTGGAACGCTCAAAGGCGCCCCGCGGCACCATATTCACCCCGCCAGCGAGGGCGGAGCCGGGCGACTCGGGGGTGGGGGAGTGGTAGACCTCGATGCGAGCGATATTGTTGATCGAGACCTGTTCGAGCTCGACTGAGCGGCCCGTGCCGGAGGAGGCGGCGCTGGCCAGATTGAAGCCGCCGACCGTGACGGGCACGTTGCCGGACGGCACGCCGCCCATCGAGATCGTGCGGGCATCGCCACCCACGAAGTCGATCGCCATGCCCGGAAGGAATTTCAGGAACTCGCCGACATTGCCCTCGGCGATGTGGCCGAACTCGTCGGCCGCGACAACATTGACGATGTTACTGGCGAAGCGCTGCTCATTGATGGCGATGGCGGCGCCCTCCATTTCCTTGGAGGTGGCCACGACAAACTGATCCAAGCGCACGGTGCCGTCGCTCGGGCCGGGCGTACGGTCAGCGCCGATGAGGTCGAAGTCGCGGGTGACGATCTGCCCGGCGCCTACCGACACGCTGATTGTCTGGGGGGCGAGGCCGGTATGGAACACCCGCACCCGAGCCTCGCCGACCGGAACCCCGGTGAGGCGGTACTGGCCGGTGGCGTCGGTGAAGACCTCGAGGCGCGTGCCGAGGACGGTCACGCGCGCCTTCTCGAGGTACTCGCCGTTGCGGGTGTTAAGCACGCGGCCTTCGATCGTGCCGGTGGCGGCCTGGCCGCAGGCCAAGCTGGCTAGCAGGAGGAAAAAGGCGGCGGGCAGGACGTGGCGCAGGAACGCGCGAACGGGCAGAGGGAAGGTCATAGCGGCAGGGTTAAGGGGGGCCGCGCCGGTCAGGGGGGTGGCGCGGAGGGTAGAGGTGCGTGAGCGCGGCTAGGGGATGAGGCCGGCGGGCGGCGGTTCAATGCGAAAATGACCAAGCTCCCGGTCGGGGCGGGTTCGGGGCTTAGACGGTCAGTCTTCGGCCGGCGCTAGCGCCAGGCGACCTTGCGCGGGGAACCATTAGCGGCCTGACACCCTCGAATGAGCGGGTCCGGGTTTCGACCCCGGGTCAACCGCCGGTCCACGACTTCCGTTTGGCGGCGATGACCCGGAGCTCCGCTGCGGTCAGCTGGTCCTTACCCCGGCCCATCGCCTCCTTGGCCAGAATCAGGTCTGGCAGCGACATTACCCAGCAGGTCCGCCCATCGACCTCCAACCTCTCCGCGTTGCGTTTCAGGCGCTCGAAGTCACCGACCCCCAGGACCGAGGAAAGGATGTCCAGTACGCCAACGTTTGTCTCCAGATAGAGATTGTTCACCGGTTCCCCCGGCGGCGGCAAACTCAGGAAAGAGAGCCGCCCCGGAGTCAACCGATGGCGCGGGTCCCACTCCGCCAGCGCTTGGCGCAGGCGCTCGAGATTCTCGCTCGTCAGGACCGCGCAGACGTCCAAATCGCGGGTGACCTGAGAAGATCCGTGCGTGACCGCGGCATAGCCTCCGATGAGGACGAACTCGAAACCGGAGTCGGTCAGCCTAGCGATCAGTCGGCTGAAGTCCGGCGTCATAAGCGGCCTTGGCCTGCTGCAGCTTCAGAATGAACCGGAGGGCTCCGTCGTGCTGCCGCCAGCGCTCCTGCACGCTGAGCGCGAGATTGGTCTCGATCAGATCGAGATCGATTCCCGCCTCCCGCGCTTGTTGGAGCAGCTGTGCTTCCGTTTCCACCGACGCAGCAAATCCGTTTCGTTCCGGCCCGCAAAGCCAAATCCTGGTCGGCCAGACCGGCGCGGCGGTTGATCCGGGCGGATCGCACCGACGACTGCACCGGGCGGCACGGGGTCCACGCCGTGAATCGTTAGTTTCGGCCGGCGCGAGGGCCGGCCGATCGTGCGCGGGTAACAATGAACGGCCTGACCCCCTCGGATGGTTTCCGGGTAAGATCTTCCCTCCGCGGACGGGCCCGGCCGAGAGTTGCTCCCTTAACGCTTCGTGGCCTCGAAGAAGGTGATCGGGGTGTTTTGCAGAAAAGGCAGCCAGTGCGCTTCGCCCCATTGCTGTCGGCCTTCGGGGGAAACCTGAGGCTGGTGCCAGCGGACGTTTTCCAGGCCGGCGGCGTGCATCGCGCGCTCCATCGTCGGAATACTCAAATGGTAGTTGGTGACTTCGATGGTGCCCTCGGGCAAATGGAAGCGCCAAGTGATCGGCGCGCCTTCCTCCAGCTGGCCGGTGAGCTTTTTCGAGTAGCCGTAGACAAGACCCGTGTCGAAGTTGGACGGGGGATCGTCCGGGTTATTGTTCACGCCCACGAACCGGCCACCGGGCTTGAGGTGGCGGGCGATCGCCTCACACATCGCCAGCAGTTCCGCATCCGTGCGCGCATAATTCAGCAGGTAAGCGGCAAACACCAAGTCGTGGTCGGCTTCGAGCTGGAGCTTGGTCGCGTCGCCGACGGCGTACTGCAGGCCCAGGGGAGTGGCCGTTTCCTGCGCCCGGGCCAAATCGATCATCCCCTGCGAGAGGTCCACGCCGGTGACCGGGTTAGCGCCGAGGCGACGGAGGAGGCGAGTGTAGTAACCGTCGCCACAGGCCAGATCGAGGGACTTCAGGTTTGCGACCTGTCCGGTGAGGCGGAGGAGCGTGTAACGTTCGATGTGCGTCCGCCAAGGCTGGAGCTTGGAGGCCTGGTACTCTTTGGCGATCTGGTCGTAGTCAGTGGTCATCGATGAGTTGGGACTCCCGGTCGGAGGTCGGAGGCTCCCGGAACTGGAAGGGAAAGGAAACTGGATTTTCAGCGGAGGGAGATGCCGGAAGGGCGGGAGCGAGCTCCCGCCGTCAGCCGGTCAGTGCAGGGCCTCTTGGCCTGTGCGACCCTGTTGCGGTTCCGCCGTCGCACCGGGGCCTGACGCGGCGAAGCAGCGCACACGACCGGAAAAGAGCGGGGCAGGATCCCGAATGGACCTGCCTCCTTTGTCTGGGCGAAACGGGCCCGCCGCCGCTGATCTTCCGGCACCGCTCGCAGGTCGGCCTGGCGTCCGCTTGCACGCGCCCTCGGCGGCCTCAGGGC
>JBILWD010000249.1:0-5644 GCA_044370095.1 Opitutaceae bacterium
CGCCGCCCCCACCGGCCGCGCCGCCCAGCGCCTCGCCGAGACGACCGGCGGCTTCGCGTCCACCCTCCACCGCCTGCTCAAGTTCGACGCGAGCAAGGGCGGCTTCGACGCCAACGAGCACAAGCCCCTCGCCACCGACTTCCTGGTGGTCGACGAGGCCTCGATGCTCGATTCACGCCTCGCCGCGGCCCTGCTCGCCGCCGTCCCCTCGCGCGCCCACCTGCTGCTCGTGGGCGACACCGACCAGCTCCCCAGCGTGGGCGCCGGCAACGTGCTCAAGGATCTCATCGCCACGGAAGCCGTCCCCGTCACGCGCCTCGCCGTCATCTACCGCCAGCAGGGCCAGAGTCGCATCGTGACCACCGCCCACGCGATCAACGCCGGCGACCCCGCCCTGCCGCCCGCGGTCACGTCCGTGGCGGAGATCCCGGTCTGGGCCGACCTGACGTTCGTGACCGCCGCCGACCAGGAGGACTGCGTGCGCAAGGTGGTCGAGCTCTGCACCGAATACCTGCCGCGGCATTGGCCGTGGTTCCGTCCCGCCGCGGACGTGCAGCTCCTCGCCCCGATGCACAAGGGGGTGGCCGGGGTCGGCAACCTCAACCTGCGCCTGCAGGAGGCCCTGAACGGCGCCGCCCGCGGCCTGCGCTTCCCCTCGGGCGAGTACCGGCCCGGGGACAAGGTGATCCAGCTGCGCAACAACTACGACAAGGGGCTCTTCAACGGTGACATCGGGACCGTGGCCGCGATCGACCCGGAAAAGGGCGCGCTGGAGGCGGAGTTCGACGGGGAGCGCCACCGGTTCGAGCGGGGCGAGACCGGTGACCTGGCCCTCGCGTACGCGATCAGCATCCACAAATCCCAGGGCAGCGAGTACCCGCTCGTGGTGGTGCCGCTGCTCAAGGCGCACTTCATGATGCTACAGCGCAACTTGCTCTACACCGCGATCACCCGGGGCCGGAAGAAGGTGGTGTTGATCGGCGAGCCGGCGGCGTACGCGATGGCGGTGCGCAACGCGGAGTCGAAGCAGCGCGTGACCCACCTGCGCGAGAAGATCGCCGCCCTCGGCGCCTCCCCGCCGGCCTGACTGCAGGGGCGCGGCCCCGCGACTCGTCTCCACGCTTGTCAAAGCCGGCGCCCCGGCGGACCGTGCCGATATGCGCGCGCCACTCCTGCTCGCCGCCTTGCTTGGCCTTGCCGCTGTCCCGTCAGGCCACGCGATCGTGATCTACGGCGGCACCGGGGTGGAAAACGCTACGGCCCCCGCCAACGACCCAGGCTGGGCCCACGTGGGCTCGCTGAACGGTGCCACCGGCGTCTATCTCGGCTCCTTCGGCGGCGTGCCCTGGGCCCTCACGGCCGCCCACGTCGGCGCCGGGACGCTTCACTTGGACATCGGCGCCTTCGCTCCCGCCGGCGCCGCGGTCGTGATTCGCAACGCGGACGGTTCAGTCACGGACCTCGCCGCCTTTCCCCTCACCACCGCGCCGCTGCTCCCGAATCTTTCCCTCGCCACCACAGCCCCGGCCGCGAACTCCACGGTCCTGCTGCTCGGAAACGGCAGCCGCGAAACCGGGGCGCTGCGCTACTGGTCCGTGGCTGTCGATCCGACCGGCCCCGGCTCGGCCGACACGTGGACCGAGCTTCCCGACGCCACGGGCGCCAACCGCTCGGGCTACGCCCTCGGAGGCGCCGGCAAACGCTGGGGCGAGGCGCTCTACACCAGCACCTTCGATTACACGCTCGGCAGCGCCACCCAGACCGGGGTGGCAACCCTGCTGGTCGCAGTCAACGGTTCCTCCCAAGCCGCCGGCGGCGACTCGGGCGGCGCGATTTTCTTCCGCAACGGCACCTCCTGGGGACTCCTCGGGATCATCAGTGCGGTCGGCACGCTGGAAAACCAGCCGGCAAACACCGCCGTGACCTTCAACCAGACCCTCGGGGTCAGCATCCCCGAGTACCGCACGGCGCTGCTCGCGGCCATCCCCGAGCCCGGCCATTACGCGCTCGGAGCCGGCGCTCTAAGCCTGCTCGCCGTGCTCTGGCACCGGCGACGCTCCCACCGTTGACCGCCTCGCCGGGAGTCCGAGGCATCCCGTCCCCGCCCCGCCCGCTCCGCCCTCCTCAGCCACCGCTCCCACCTTCCCGATGAACCACGACCTCCAGGACTTCGCGCAGGACGTCACCGTCGCCAGCCAGACCGTACCCGTGCTGGTCGACTTCTGGGCCCCGTGGTGCGGGCCCTGCAAGATGCTCGGCCCCGTGCTCGAGAAACTGGCCGCCGAAGCCGCCGGCCGCTGGCGGCTCGTGAAGATCGACACCGAGCGCCACCCGGAACTCGCCGCACAGTTCGGCATCCGCGGCATCCCCGATGTCCGCCTCTTCCATCGCGGCGCGGTGGTGGCGCAGTTTTCCGGCGCGCTGCCCGAACCCCGGCTGCGCGACTGGCTCGCGCAACACCTGCCCACGCCGCGCCGCGAGGCGATGGCCCGGGCGCGGACGCTCCTCCAAGCCGGCGACGCCCCCGCCGCCGCCCAGCTCCTCCGCCCACTGCAGGCGACGCTCCCCACGGAGGGCGAACTCGCCGCCCTCACCGCCCGCGCTGAAGCCTTCGTGGATCCCGCCGCGGCCCTGCGGCTCGCGGACACGGTTGCCGCCGGCACCGCCTGGGCCGAGGATGCCGACCTCGCCCGCTCCCTCGCCACCGCGTTCCTCCGCCCCAGCCAGGCCCCGGGCCTGCCCGGCGGCCCCCTCGGGCTGCGCTACCGCGAGGCGCTCACCCACCTGCAGGCCGGGGAGTTCGTCCCAGGCCTCACCGCGTTGATCGGCGTGCTGGAGGAAAAGCCCGCGTTCGACGACCAACGCGCCCGCGGCCTGTGCCTCGCAGTGTTCCGCCACCTCGGGATGCGCCACCCGGTCACGGAACAGTTCTCCCGCGCGTACTCGATGGCGGTGAACGCCTGACGCACCCCACCCGCCGATGACGTACGACGCCAGCTTCTGGGACCGACGCTACGGCGCCCTCGACTATTGCTACGGGACGGAGCCGAACGCCTTCGTCGCCGAATGCTCCGCGCAACTCCCCCCGGGACCGGTGCTGTGCCTCGGCGAGGGCGAGGGACGCAACGCGGTGTTCCTCGCCCGGCGCGGCCACGCGGTCACCGCGGTCGACCAGTCGGCGGTCGGCCTCGCGAAGGCCCGCCAACTCGCGGCGCGGCACGGGGTGGTCCTCACCACCCACACGGCCGACCTCGGCACCTTCACCATCGCGCCAGGCGCGTGGGCGGGGATTGTCGCGACGTTCGTCCACCTGCCCCCTGCCCTGCGGGCCCGGGTGCACCGCGCCGCGGCCGCCGGCCTGCGCCCCGGCGGCGGCTTCATTTT
Source organism: Opitutaceae bacterium (assembly GCA_044370095.1). Taxonomy (GTDB): domain Bacteria; phylum Verrucomicrobiota; class Verrucomicrobiia; order Opitutales; family Opitutaceae; genus ER46. The sequence goes on from JBILWD010000249.1 coordinate 3,385, forward strand.
GGAGGCATATCATCCGGATCAGGTGCACCACCGGACCGGCGGACCGGTGGACGCCCCGGAATTGCTGATGACGCTCGAGGACCTGCGCGCCGACCTCGCGGGGCTCGATCTGGTCATCGCCCAAGAGCGGGAAACGGAGCTCGACGAAGGCCCCGCGCACCAGGGGCGGAGCGCCGTGGTGCAGGTGTTCGGTCGGCGACCTGGTTGAGCCGGCCCGGACCCTGACTTCGCCCGACGCCCGGCGCAACCGGGCCCCCGCTCACCACACGAGCAGGCCGCCGGCGAAGGTCAGGCCGGCGCCGACGCTGCAGAAGATGATCCGGTCGCCCGGGGAAAAGATCCCCTCCTCGGCCGCCCAGCCCAAGGCCATCGAGACACTCGCCGCGCTGGTGTTGCCGTACTTGGAAATAGTCACGACGAAGCGATCGTAGGGGATGCCCACGCGCTTACTCACCGCGGTGAGGATGCGGGCGTTGGCCTGGTGGGGAACGACCCACGCGATGTCCTCGGGCTTCAGGTTTTCCCGGGCCAGGGTCTGTTCGATCTGCTCGGAGAACCCGATCACGGCGTGCTTGAACACCGAGGTCCCGTTCATCTGCAGGTAAAAGTTCTCCTTGTCGCAGCCTTCCGCCCCCGGCCAAGGCATCTGCGCCCCGCCGCCCAGCCGCTGGATCGATTCAAACTGGTCCGCGTCCCCGCTGAGCCCCATCCGGTGGAGCCGATGCCCCCCGGCACCCGCGGTCAAAATGGCCGCTCCGGCCCCGTCACCGAACAGGAAGGCGGTCTCGTGGTCCTGGGGATTGGTGATGCGGGAGAGCAACTCCGCCGTAACCACGACCACGTTCCGCGCGGTTCCGGCCACAATGAACGAGCGGCCGACCTCCAACGCGTACAGCCAGCCGGAACAGGCGGCGTTCACGTCAAACGCCAGCGCCCGCGGCACCCCCAAGCGCCGGGCCAGCGCGCTCGCCGCAGACGGCACCGGCTGATCGGGGATGATCGTCGCCATAATGATCCCATCGATCGCAGAAACGGGCATCCCGGCCTGTTCCAGCGCGTGCTGGACGGCGATCACCGCTAGGTCGGTCGCCGTCTCATCCTCGGCCGCGTGCCGGCGCTCTCGGATGCCCGTCAGGCGGATCATCTCCTCCTCCGTCCGGTGCGGGAACGCCTTCAGGATCTCACTGTTGGGCCGGATGTTGGCCGGGGCGGCGTGGCCGACGCCGGCGATGCAGACCGTCTCGGAATGAATGCTCAAGCAGAGCGAGGGAAAACCCTACTCCCGGCAACGTCGACTCAAGATTTCCGCGCCGCTAGGTACCGGGCCACGTCGTCGCCCGACACCCGCCCGCCGGGCCCCGTCGCCTCGATGCCCGTCAGCGTGGCCGGATCCAATCCCGCCTCCTGCGCCAGTTTCGCCGCCCGTGGGGTCCAGATCAGGGTCGCCGCGGCAGCGGGCGCGGTCGCAGGCACCGCGGCCAAGGCCGGGGCCGCGCCGGCCGCCAGGTGCCGCAGGGACTCATCTTCGGTCTCCAGCCGCAGGAACGGGCACCCAGAGGGCCGGACATCCCCGGCGGCCACCAACACCGCCCGCAACACGCCATCCGCCGGCGATTCGAAGTCGAAGACGGACTTGTCGCTCTCCAGTTCCGCAAGCTTCTGCCCCTTGCGGACGGTCTCGCCCGGCTGGGCCTTCAGGGAGATGACGGTGAGTTCGTTCACCGTGGCGCCCATCGCGGGCAGGGTGACTTCGATGAGGAAGGAGGCCATGCGGGTTTTGACGCGCAGTGTGGAACCGGCGCGGGGAGGGTCAAGCGGCCCGGCTCAGCCGCGGACGGCGCGCCAGACGGCGAGACACCGGGCGATGACCGCGGGCAGTTGGGCCAGCGGCACCATGTTCGGACCGTCGCTGAGGGCGCGGTCGGGGTCGGGGTGGGTCTCGAGGAAGAGCCCGTCGGCGCCGGCCGCCAAGGCAGCCCGAGCGAGGGGCGGCACGAATTCGCGCTGCCCGCTGCTCCGACCGCCGCCGGCACCGGGCAACTGGACCGCGTGGGTCGCATCAAAGATCACCGGCCGCCCGTGGCGGGCGAGCAGCGGGAAGGCCCGCATATCCACCACCAGGTTGTGGTAGCCAAAGGTCGTGCCGCGCTCGGTCTGCCAGACCTCGGAAGCCCCGCCGCCACGCAGCTTCGCGGTCACGTGCGCCATATCCTCCGGAGCGAGGAACTGGCCCTTCTTGACGTTCACCGTGCGCCCCGTC
>JBILWD010000251.1:0-5620 GCA_044370095.1 Opitutaceae bacterium
CGTCCCGGCGGCGCGCCGGGGGGATCTCTGCGTCGACACCGGGGGCGTGCGGGTGCTGGTCGACAGTCGCAGCGCGCTCTACCTGAAGGGCACGCACGTCGACTACTCGGCGGCCCTGGTCGCGGGGGGCTTCAAATTCTCCAACCCCAACGCCAAGGCCAGTTGCTCGTGCGGCGAGAGCTTTAGCCTGTGAGCCGTCGCTGCGACGCGGGCGGGCCGCGCAATTAACCCTTGCCCCCGGGGCGGGGTCAGGGGAACACTCTCCTGTCCCGCCCTCCCAGCCCACGCTCCTTGATGGCCCTCTCCTCTCCCTCCGCCCCCAGCGGCCGCCCCGGTTCGTTCCAGCGGCGCAACAACGACCCGTTCGCGGCCATCCGGCGCAACCACCGCATCAAGGTGCCGCAGGTCCGTTTGATTTCTCCAGAGGGCAAGCAACTCGGCATCATCGATACCACCAAGGCCATCAACCTCGCGTTGGAGAACGGCCTCGACCTCGTGGAGGTCGCCCCCAACGCCACGCCGCCGGTCTGCCGGATTATGGATTTCGGCAAGTACGTCTACGAGGAGCAGAAGAAGAGCTCTCACTCGAAGGCCACCGCCAGCAAGATCAAGGAGATCGAGTTCACCGCCCGCATCGAGCAGCACGACTACGAGACGAAGCTGCGCCACGCCGAGGAGTTCCTCGACCACGGCAACAAGGTGAAGATGCGCCTCAAGTTCCGTGGCCGCGAGATGGCCCACACGGAAATTGGGTTCGACGTGATGAAGCGCGCGGTCGCCGACCTCGCCGGGATGGCCCACGCCGATGCCGACCCCAAGCTCATCGGCCGCAACATCCACGTGATGCTCACGCCTCTCCCCGCCAACAAGCGGAAGCCGAAGTTCATCACGCCCTCCGAGGAGGAGCCCGCGGATGAAGTTTCCGACGACGGCGCTCCCGCGGCCGACTGATCCTACCGCCGCCATGCCCCGGGCGGCTTTTCTCGCACGCTTCCGGCGCCTCGCCGGTCTCGCCCTGCTTGCGCCCGGCCTGCTCCCGGGTGCCGAGTCCCCCGCTCGCGCCGCGCCCTCCCGCCCCGGCGCCGCGGCGGAATCCACGTCCGCTTCCCGCCCCCCGGTCCGCCGGATCGGCCGCGTCGAGCACGTCGCGCTCTCCGATGCGGCCCGCTTCCTCGGGCTCCAGTTTGCGACCGCCGAGCAGGGTCGCAGCGCCACCCTGAAGGGGCCCGGGGTCTCCGCCGCGTTCGAGGCCGAGTCGCGCGAGGCCACCCTCAATGGGCTGCGGCTCTTCCTCGGTGAACCGGTCGCCCTTGCTGGTGGCGTCCTCTGCCTCAGTCGCGCGGATTTCGAACGCTCCGTCGCCCCGGTGCTGCGGCCCGGCTTCGGCCTCGATCCCCGCCCTGCCCCCAAGGTCATCGTCCTCGATGCCGGCCACGGCGGGCACGACCCCGGCCGGGTCAACGCGCCCCTCAAGATCAACGAGAAGACGATCACCCTCGACGTTGCCCGCCGCGTCCGCCGCCTGCTGGAGGCCGACGGCTTCAAGGTGGTCCTGACCCGGGAGAGCGACACCTTCATTGCCCTGCCGCAGCGCGCCGCCGCGGCGAACCTCGTCCGGGCCGACGCCTTCGTCAGCATCCACTTCAACGCGTTGCCGCAGGACGCCCGCACCTCGGGAGTCGAGGTCTACACGTTCCCGCCGCGCGGGCAGCGCTCCACCAACTCCTGGAGCCCCGGCGCGAAGGAGGATGCCGAACAACACGCCTCGCCGGTGCACCGCGTGGACGGCTGGAGTGCCCTGCTGGCGCACACGCTTCACGGCCGGCTGGTGGGGGACCTGAAGGCGCCGGATCGGGGCCGCAAACTGATGCACTTGGCGGTCCTGCGGCCCCTGCAGGCACCCGGGGTTTTGGTCGAGTGCGGTTTCCTCTCCAGCGAGGCCGAGGCCCGCCGCATCGCCACGCCGGAGTACCGGCAGCAACTGGCCGTGGCGCTCGCCGCTGGGATCCGCGACTACGCTCGGGCGGTCGAGACCGCCCGCCGCCCCCCACGCGCCAGCACCTCTCCCTCCTCCCGATGATCCGCTCCGCCCTGCTCCCGCTCCTGCTCCTCCTCGCTCCCGCCCGCCTGGCCGCGTGGGATTACGAGGGACACCGGATGGTCGTCCAGATCGCCCTTGCGGCGTTGCCCCCCGAATTCCCGTCGATCGTCGGCGGGAAGGACGAGGCCGAGCGCGTCGCGTTCCTCTCGGGCGAGCCCGACCGCTGGCGCAATGTTCCGGACCTCCCCCTCAAGCACGCCGGCGGCAGCTGGGGGGACCACTTTCTTGACCTCGAGTACCTTACCGATGCCGGCCTCGACCTCGAGACGCTCACCTCCTTCCGCTACGAGTTCGTGTTGCAGTTCGCCCGCGGTCGGGCGGCGCACGCCAGCGCCTTCAAGCCGATCGACCCCGCGCGCAATCAGGACCGAACCGCCGAGTGGCCCGGCTTCGCCCCCTGGGCGATCGCGGAACACTTCGGGCGCCTGCGCTCCGGGTTTTCCTACCTGCGCGTTTTCGAGGACGTCGGCACCCCCGCCGAGACGGCCAACGCCCGCGCTAACCTGCTCTACGTGATGGGCCTCCTCGCGCACTACGTGGGCGACTGCTCCCAGCCACTGCACACGACCAAGCACTACAACGGCTGGTCCGGGGAAAATCCCCGCGGCTACACGACTTGGAACGGCCTCCACGCCTGGATCGACGGCGGGATCATTGCCCGCACCGGCCTGCGCTTCCCCGCCCTGCGGGACCGGGTCGTCCCGGCGCGCGTCCTGCCGCTAGGCCCCCGCGCGGACGGGCGCGACCCGCTTTTCGTCGCCGTGTTGGATTACATCCGCCTCCAGCACCGCCAGGTGGAGTTGATCTATGAGTTGGAGAAGTCCGGTCGGCTCGGCCAAGCCCCCGGCGCCGAGGTGCCAGCCGAAACGCGGGCCCTCGTCGAGGCCCAGTTGCTCGCCGGCGGCCAGATGCTGGCGAACGTGTGGCTCACGGCGTTCCGCGGCGCGGTGCCGGACACTTATCTCCGCGCGGCCATCGCCCGCCGCCAGGCCGCCGCGCCCTGAATTCATCCCGGTGGCCCCGCGGTTGCTTCGCCTCCTCCCGCGCGTCCGGCGCTGCACGCTCCTACTGCTGCCCGGATGGATCGCCGCCGCGCCGACACCTCCCGCCGCGCCCGCACCGGCCAACGTGCTGGTGCTCGCCAACGCGCGCGACCCGGACTCGCTCGCGCTCGCCCGCCACTACCTCGCCGCCCGCGGCGTGCCGGAGGCTAACCTAGTCGCTCTCCCGCTGCCGGCCGAGGAGACTATTTCCCGTGCGCAGTTCACGGCCGAGCTCTGGGAGCCGCTGACTGACTGGCTCCGCGCGCAGCAGTGGGTCGATCTGTTGCCGATGGAGGGCCGCGACGCCGCGGGCCGGCGGCGCCACGCGCCGCAGGGACACCGAATCGGCGCCCTCGTGCTCTGCCGCGGGGTGCCGCTGAAGGTGGCGCCCGACGAGGGGCTGCTCGCCGCCGAGGCGACGCCCAAGCTTCGCGCCGAATTCCGGACCAACCAAGCCGCGGTCGATGCCGAGCTGAGCCTCATCGCGTGGCCCGTGGCGCCGCTGGTCGGTTTCACGCCCAATCCCCTCTTCAACCGGGACCAGCCCGGTCCCGCGGAACGGGCGCGGGTCGTGCGCGTCTCGCGGCTCGACGGCCCGTCCGCGGAAGCCGCGCGCGCCTTGGTGGACTCCGCGCTCGCCGCGGAACGGCATGGGTTGGCGGGCCGGGCGCTGATCGACCTCGCCCAGCGCGGGAAGGTCGGGGATCCGTGGTTGGCGACCGCTGCGCGCGAGCTGGCGGGGCGTGACTTCGAGGTGCTGCTGGACGAAGCGTCGGCGACCTTTGCCCCTGCGGCGCGGGCCGAGGCGGCCGCCGTGTACTTCGGCTGGTACACCGGAGCGATCGACGGGCCGTTCCACCTGCCCGGGTTTCGCTTCGCGCCCGGGGCGATCGCGCTGCACATTTTTAGCTATTCGGCCGCGACCCTTCGCGACCCGGAGAGCGGTTGGACCGGGCCGCTGGTGGCGCGGGGCGTCGCCGCCACCGTGGGCAACGTTTACGAACCATATCTCGAACTGACGCACCGACCGGATCTGCTGCTGCGGCGGCTGCTATCGGGAGCGACTTGGGTGGAGGCGGTTTTCCAAGCGCTGCCTGCGTTGGGGTGGCAGGCCGTCGCGCTGGGTGATCCTCTTTACCGACCGTTCGCGACGAGCCTTGAGGCGCAGCTGGCCCCGGATTCCGGCCTACCCCCGGAGTTGCGGAGCCACGCTCGGCTCCGGCGCGTCCGCGAACTGGCCCGGCTCGGCCGAGCCGCCGAGGCGGAGCGCTTGCTGGAGCGCGCCCGCGACGAGGCGACCGAAGCTAGCGTCGCCGTCTGGGCTGCCCGGCGGGAGTTGGCGGCCGGCCGCCCGGCGGGCGCGTTGCCGTGGTTGCTGGCTGCGCCGGTCGACTCAGCCGGTGGCGCGGCGGGCTGGGCGTTGCGCGCGGATCTGGCCGGGCTGCTGACCGCAGCGGGTCGTCCGGAGGTAGCGACGACGCGCTGGGCAGCCCTCCTCGGGGAAGCGCAGCTACCGGTGGGATTGCGGCGCACCTGGCTACCCCGGGCGATCGAGGCGGCTACGACGGCAGGGGAGACAGTCGCGGCCGAACGGTGGCGAGGCGAGTTGGCGGGGCTTCCGCCGGGGAACTGACCCCGGAGTTACCGGTGGCCAGGTATCATCCCCGGCAGCACGTAGGCCTGCAGCATCACGAACAGCCCCATCAGCACGGCGAGGGTGACGCTGTGCCAAAAGACGGCGCGCAGGATCGTTCCGGCCGAGGGGCTGTCCGGGTGGCCGCCGGTGGCGACGCTCGCGACCACGATACTCTGCGCATCGATCATCTTGCCCATCACCCCGCCCGAGCTGTTGGCCGCGCAGGTGAGCAGCGGATTGAGGCCGAGTTGCTCGGCGGTGACCTTCTGTAGGTTGCCGAAGAGCACGTTCGAGGAGGTGTCGCTGCCCGTGAGGGCGACGCCGAGCCAGCCGATGATCGGGGCGAAGAAGGGGAAGAGCCAGCCGGTGCCGGCCATCACGAGCCCCATCGTCGTGTCCGTTCCGCTGTAGCGCGTGGTGAAGCCGAGGGCCATCATCAAGGAGATCGTCAGCAGCGAGATGCGCACCCGCAGGAGAGTCTGACCGTAAAGGCGGAGGGCCTCGCCGGGGCGCACGCGGAGGGCGAGGGCGGTGGCGATCCCGGCGAGCAAGAGGGCGGTGCCCGTGGTGGAGAGCAGGTTGAGATTAAAGACCGCTTTCTCCTTCTCGGGGTGCGGCGCGACCGGGGGCACCTTCTCGACGGCGAGGTGCAGCGTGGGCACCGGCAACTGAGGGGCGAACCAACCGTTCAGCGCGGTCTTCACCGGTGGGAGGCCCCAGAGGAAGACGAAGGCGGAAAGGAACAGCCACGGCACCCAAGCCTTCCACGGAGGGCCGCCGGCTGCCGCCGGTGCCGCGTCCGGCGCTTGTGCCCCAGGGTTAGCCTGCTCCTCCGCCGGC
>JBILWD010000252.1:0-5601 GCA_044370095.1 Opitutaceae bacterium
TCACTTGGCGCTACGACGGCCCGGGCGGCGGGCCGACCGGCAGCTTCGCGGCCCTCGCCTACCCGGAGAACGCGTGGCAGCTCGAGAACGGCGTGCGCATCGCCTCCCTCTCGGGCGGCATCCCCGGGTTCGCGAACCGCACGGAGCTCAGCCGCCGTTTCCGGGAGTCGCCCGAGCAGTTCACGTCGCTGGCGACGCCGGCGAACTTCTATACCGCCTTCATCGATAATCCCAGCTACGTGAAGGAGACGCTGCAGGCCGCCTACGCGCTCGCCCACACGCGGATCCGCGGGCTCCAGCTGCAGGCTGGTTTGCGCGGTGAGGACACTGGGTTCGCCAGCCGCGAGTTCGATGCCCGCAGCGCCGCCGAGGTACGCGCCGCCGGCTTCGCCGTCACTCCCGCCAATGGCCGCGCCACCACCGTCCCCGGCCTCACCTACCAATATATGAGTCGGCCGAAGACCACGCGGCGCAGCGGCTATACTCACCTGTTCCCCTCGGCTTCCGCCAAGTACTCGTTCACCGAGAACCTGCAGGCGCATCTCGGTTACAGTGCGACCATCTCGCGCCCGGCGATCGGTAACCTCGGCGGCGTCTGGGTCTTCAACGAGACCAACGAGACCGTCAGCGTGCCCAATCCCGACCTCCGCCCGGAACGTTCCCGCAACCTCTCGGGCCGGCTGGCCACCTACTTCGAGCCGGTCGGCAGCGCCGCCCTCACGTTCTTCCAGAACGATATCACCGACAGCGTGACCTCCGCCGAATTCCCCGCCTCCGCCTTCGGCTACGAGGACGATCCCGCCTACGGCTCGTACCGCTTCCTCTCGGTGGGCAACCGCCCGGGTAAGACCCGCGTGCGGGGGATGACGTGGGAGTACAGCCAGGCCCTGTCGTTCCTGCCCGGCGCGTGGTCCGGCCTGAACGTGGCCGCCAACTACACCCGCACCTATGCGTCGGTGACGCGCGCCGCGATGGTGCCGCATATGGCCGGCGCAACGTTGAGCTATCGCTGGCGGCGGCTCGCGTTCGGCGCCAGCGGCAAGTGGACCGACCACACGCCGATGACGTCCGCGGGCACAATCACCTACCGCAAGCAGCGGACGATGATCGACCTCAACGGGAGCTGGCAGACCTCGCCGCGCCTCGGGGTGTTCTTCCAGGTGCGGAACCTATTCAACGTCGCGGAGGACCGCTACCAGGTCGATCCGTCCTACGTGCTCTCGAATATGGTGGTCGGGACCTTCTACACCTTCGGGGTGAAGGGGACGTTCTGAGCGGGCGGGAGGCTGATGAGGAGCCGGGAGCGGGTAGGGCTCCTAACAACCGGATCGGGAATCAAAATCCGGCGCCGCCAGCGGCTTGTTGTAGATGGGGCGTGTCGCCCCGTCCCTGCGGGCCGTCGCCCGTCCCCGCGCAGCCGTTCGGCGTGCATCCTGGTGTCGTTGCGTTCGGCTGGGCTGCTGGCTGCGAAAGGGGTCAGGGCGAAACTTGCAACCGGCCGAAGCGGGGAACTGCTCCGCGACCGATAGGCCCCCGTATCGGTTGCAGGTCTCGCCCTGACCCCTTCCCACCCCACCGCCTTTCCACCCCGACCCCCCCAGCCGGAGCTCGACGGGCTGCGTGCGACCCGCGAGCGTCCCCGGATGAGCCTCGTCGCCGCCGCCCGGCGTGAACTTCGTCCCACCGTCGCCTTGGCGGTGCCGATGATCGTCGGGCAGGTCAGCCAGATGCTGATGGGCGTCACGGATAGCGCGATGATCGGCCACGCCGGCACGGTGCCGCTGGCCGCCTCCGCCTTCGCGAGCAACATCTTTAACATCTTCTACGTGATGGGAATCGGCCTGATGCTGCCGGTCGCGGTCTTCGTCGCCCGCGCGCGCGGCGCCGGCTCTCCCCGGGAGGCCCGGGAATACCTCCGCCACGGGGGCCTGCTCGCCGTCGGTTTCGGCTTGGCGGAACTGCTCCTGATGGGGGTGCTAGCTACGCAATTGCATCGTTTCGGGCAGCCGCCCGAGGTGGTGGCGGCCGTGGGACCGTACTTCCTGCTCTGCGCCGCCTCGATTGTGCCGGTCCTGCTGCAACTGGCGCTGCGGCAGTTCGCCGAGGCGATGGGTCACCCTTGGGTGCCGATGGTCATCACGCTTGGGGCAGTGGCGCTCAACGCCCTGCTCAACTGGATCTTAATCTACGGCCATTGGGGCGCCCCCGCCTGGGGGCTCACGGGCGCGGGGGTAGCCACCTTGATCGCCCGGATCTGCGCCACGCTGGCCCTCTGGCTTTGGATCCGGCGCGACCCCCGGCTGGGGATAGTCCGGCGAGTGGCGGCCGATGCCGCCGCCGCGCCCGCTGGACCGACTTGGTCCGGCAGTCGGCTGCGCGAGATGCTCGGGGTGGGGTTGCCCGCCGCCGGGATGCTCCTGTTCGAGGCTACCGCCTTCTCGGTCTCCGGCCTGATGGTCGGCTTGCTCGGGGCGGTACCCCTCGCCGCGCACCAGATTGCGATCACCTGTGCGTCCCTGACCTTTATGGTGCCGCTGGGCCTGTCGATGGCCGCCGGGATGCGGCTGAGCCACGCGGTGGGCGCTGGCGAGCGGGACCGTTTCCGCCCCCTCGGCCTAGGCGCCCTCGGGGCCGGGCTGGCCTGTATGCTGGGGTTTATGACCCTGTTCTGGCTCGCCGGCCGCCCCCTCGCCGCCGCGTTCTCCGCCGATCCCGCGGTCATCGGGCTGGCCACCGGCCTGCTGGCCGTCGCCGCCGTGTTCCAACTGGCTGACGGGGTGCAGGTGATTTCCGCCGCGCTCCTGCGCAGCCTGCTGGACGTCCGGGTGCCGGTCGTGATCACCCTGGTGGCCTACTGGGGGTTGGCGCTGCCGCTGGGTTATGGGCTGGGTATCGTGGGACCGTGGGGAGCCGCGGGCATCTGGGCGGGCATCGCCGGCGGCTTGGGCTTCGCGGCGGTCTTCCTGCCGCTGCGGTTCCTGCGTTTGACGCGCTCCCGGTAGCCGGTCTCGGATGCGAAACCCGCCGCCAAAACCCTCCTGCGCCAGTTGCCGGGTGGTCGGCTCTGGCTTATATCCTTGTCAACGAAATGACCTCTGCCCCCTCCCGCCTACCGTCCGCCCTCGACCGTCACCTCGCCACCCCCGCCGCCGGGGAAATCATCGGGATTCCGAGCTATGTGGAGAAGGGCGCGGAGCTGGTCACCCCGCAGGCGATCAAGGGGTTGCTGGGCCTGTGGGCGTCCCTGCAGCGGAAGCTCGCCCGGGTGGAGGAAGGCTCGCGCCTGCGCCGCCGGTTGGACGTGTTGGCCCGCTTTGTGGAGGAGGCGCAGGAAGGTCCCGGCGCCTCCGGCCCGGCCCTCCGCGCGTCTGCTTTCGCGCTGCTTTACTTCCTCAAAGGGTTCGACCGCATCCCGGATGCGGTCCCAGAGGTCGGCCTCGTCGATGATGCGATGGTGGTTCAGGCGGTGCTGGACAACCACTGCGCCGCGCTGCGGGCGCACTGGACCCGCCACCAGCGCGTCTGGCCCGAGGAACTTTGAACTTGGACGTGGGCGGACCCCTGCTGCGGGGTCGCAACCCCGTTGCGGGGAGCCCGACGGGGTTGTGCGCCCAGACCCTGGTCTTTGTGTAGCCGGGGCGCGACGCCCCGGTTCTCGTCCGCACTCACTTCCGCGGAGCGATTCCCCCTTCGCGGGAGGCATTTGCTTTCATCTGCCAGTGCCGGGGCGGCGCGCCCCAGCTACAACAAACCGCCTTGCTTCCTTTTGCGCGGGACGTGCTTTTGGTCGCGATTGTCGCTCCAAGGCCTTGGTCCGGATCCCTGCCGTCCGAGCGCTCGCCCCGTCATCGCCGCGGTTAAGCCTGAAGGGATCAGCCTGATCCGGGTGGCTGGGCCGACCGTCCGTGCCAGGGCGGCGCGCCGCAGCTACAACGATCCGCATCGGGTCGTGCTTGGCGGCGGTCGGGAGCCCCCCCCCCGAGACGGGTGCGCCTCCTCAGGCCATCGGCTCCGGGGGACGTTAATCCCGCTACCAGCGCGTCTAGCCCGAAAAACTCGGAGGCCGGCGGTACGCCAGCGCCGGCACCGATGGACGCGGGCATTGCCATCGCGCGCCGCGCCGTTTCCGCTGCCGGGGTGCACCCCGCCTCCGCGATCCGCGCCGTCACCGTCCGCGCCCTCGACATTCCCCTGTTCGAACCATTCGGCATCTCCGGGGGCGCGCAAGCCAGCGCCGCCAACGTGCTGGTCCGCGTTGAACTCCTCGATGGCACGGTCGGCCACGGCGAGGCCGCCCCGCTGCCGCCCTACAATGGCGAGACACAGGCCGACGCCCTAACCGCCCTCCGCTCGGTCACCCCCTGGCTCCAAGGGCGGGACGCCGCCGCGTGGCAGGAACTGGGCCGCGCCTTCCAGACCCGCGCCCGGCCCCGCTCGGGTTCCGCCCGCTGCGCCCTGGAAACCGCCTTGGTGGACGCCCTCGCCCGGCAGGCCGGGGTCAGCCTGACCACTTTCCTCGCCGCCGAGGCCCCGGCCTCCGCGCGGCGCCCGGCCGTCCGGCTGGAGACGGATATGACCGTCACCACGGGCACGCCCGCGGCTGCGACGGCCGCGGTACGGCGCATCCAGCGCCGGGGTATTCGCGTCATTAAGGTGAAGATCGGCGGGGCGGGCGGCCCGGCCCACGACCTCGCGCGCCTCCTGGCGATCCGCGCCGCCGCGCCGCGCGCCCCGCTGGTGCTGGACGGCAACGCGGGACTGAACCGCGACGATGCCTTCTTGCTGGTGCGCCTGCTGCAGGCCGCCCGCATCACTCCTGCAGTGCTGGAACAATGGCTGCCCAAGGACGATCTGGCCGGGATGCGCCGCCTGCGCCGGGAATCCGGCTGGCTGGTGGCGGCCGATGAGGCCGTCACGACCGCCGAGGACGCGCGCCGGGTGGTCCGCGCGCGCGCGGCCGACGTGATCAATATCAAGCTGATGAAGGCGGGGCTAGGGGAGGCTTTGGAGATCGCCCGGATCGCCCGCGCCGGTGGCGTGGGGCTGATGATCGGCGGCAATGTCGAGTCGGTGCTGGCGATGACCGTCTCAGCCTGCTTCGCGACGGCCCTGGGCGGGTTCCGCTTCGCGGATTTGGACACGCCCTTCTTTATGTCGGAGAACCCGTTCCGGGGCGGTTACCGCATCCGCTCCGGGCAAATCTCGGTGGCCCACCTCCGCCGCGGGCACGGGGTGGTCCCGCGGGCTGCGGCCTGACCCCTTTCCCTGCGGCGCTGGGTTTGGTGTAGCCGGGGCGCGCGCGCCCGCCCGCCGTAGCCTTGGCGAAGGTGGGACGCCCCGGTTCTCGTCCGTAACCCACTGCCGCGAAGCGATCCCCTTTTCGTGTGCGGGATTCGCTTCCGTCTGCGATGGCCGGGGCGGCGCGCCCCAGCTACACCAAACCGCCTAGCTCCCTTCCGCGCGCACCAGCGCCGCGCAAGCGACGGGTTCAGCCCTCCAGTTCCGTCCAGCGGGCGTAGACGGCGGCGATTTCGGCCTCCAATTCGGGCAGGCGGGCGGCAGCGCGGGCCACCTCGGGCCCGCCGCCCTTGAAGAAGGCGG
>JBILWD010000253.1:0-5598 GCA_044370095.1 Opitutaceae bacterium
GTCACCCACGAGGACCAGCCTGGCGAGAAAATCTGGTTCCGCACCCCGGCGCTCGCCGCCCGGGAGCGGGGCGTGCCCGTTTTCGCTCCGGCGAACGTCAACACCCCGGAGTGGCGCACCCGCCTCGCCGAACTCCAACCGGACCTGATCCTCTCGGTCTACTACCGCCAGATGATCGGCACGCGGATTCTCGGTCTCGCGCGGCTGGGGGCTTGGAACATCCACGGTTCCCTGCTGCCGCGCTACCGCGGCCGCGCCCCGATCAACTGGGCCGTCCTCCACGGTGAGCCCCACATCGGGATGACGCTCCACCGGATGATCAACCGCGCCGACGCCGGCGCGATGGTGGACCAAGAGGGCGTCGACCTCGGCCCCCGCGACACCGCGGAGCAGGCCTTCCGCAAGGTCCTGCCCTGCGCGCGTCGGATCCTCGCCCGGCAGATCGACGCGCTGCTCGCCGGGACGGCGCCCGAGACTCCGCAGGACGAGGCACTGGCCACCACCTTCAGCGGCCGCCGCCCCGAGGACGGCCGCATCGACTGGCGCCAACCTTCCGGCGTGATCTTCAACCTCATCCGCGCGGTCACCGACCCCTACCCGGGCGCGTTCACGGACGCGGGGCCTGCCCGGTTGATGGTGTGGTGGGCCGAGCCCGCCCCGCGGCCTCCCGGGACCGCCTCCGCCGCACCCGGCACGGTGCTCACCGCCGAACCGCTGCTCGTGGCCACCGGGGACGGCGCCCTGCTCCTGACCCGCACCGAGTGGCGTGGCGACCCGGCCCCCACTCTCGCCGCCGGCCGACAGCTCTGAATTGCGCGGGTGCCGGTCCCGCGTTCCCCTCACCCCGATCCCCGTCGCTTCCTATGCCCCTCAAGGTTCTCATTCTCGGCGCCAACGGTTTCATCGGTAGCTCACTCACCCGCGCCATCCTCGAACGCAAGGACTGGGAGGTGTACGGGATGGACGTTGGCTCCCACAAGCTGGAGGACAGCCTCGGCCACCCCCGTTTCCGGTTTGTCGAGGGCGATATCACCATCAACCGCGAGTGGATCGAGTACCACGTCAAGAAGTGCGACGCCGTCATCCCGCTCGTGGCGATCGCGAACCCGGTCCAGTACGTGAAGGACCCGCTGCGGGTGTTCGAGCTGGATTTCGAGGCCAACCTCGCGGTCGTGCGCCAGTGCGTGAAGTACCGACGCCGGATCATCTTCCCATCTACCTCCGAGGTCTACGGGATGTCGCCGGACCGCGAGCTCGACGAGTCTTCGAGCCCCTTGGTTTACGGCCCGATCGAGCGCCAGCGCTGGATCTACGCCTGCTCCAAGCAGCTGCTTGACCGGGTGATCTACGCCTACGGCGTGCGCGACGGCGTGGACTACACGCTTTTCCGGCCGTTCAACTGGATCGGGCCGAAGCTCGACGACGTGCTCGAGCCGAAGGAGGGCAGCTCACGGCTCTTCACCCAGTTCATCTCCAATGTTCTTTTCGGGAAGCCGCTGCAACTGGTGGACGGCGGGCGGCAGACGCGCTCCTTCACCTACATCGACGATGGGATCGATGCGCTGCTGCGGATCATCGAGAACCGGGGCGGCAAGGCGTCGCGGCGAATCTTCAACCTCGGCAACCCGCGCAACGAGGTGAGCGTCGCGCGCCTCGCGCGGCTGATCATCGCGGCGTGCCGCGAGTACCCGGCCATCCGCGAGCGAGCCGATTCCGCGCGGACCGTGGTGGTGCGCTCCGAGACGTACTTCGGCCCCTATTACCAAGATATCCAGAAGCGGGTGCCCGCGATTACCGCCGCCCGGCGCCAGCTCGGCTGGAACCCGCGCGTCGACCTCCCCACCGCGATCCGGCGCACGCTCGACTATCATCTCGCGCACCAGGATTACCGCCTGGAGTGAGGCTCCGCCCGCCGTGCGCCTTGCCCTCAAGGTAGACGTCGACACCGACCGCGGCACCCGGGAAGGGGTGCCCCGGCTGGTCGCGGAGCTGCGCGCGAGGGGCATCCCGGCGTGCTTCCTGTTCTCGCTCGGGCCCGACCAGACCGGCCGCGCCGTCACGCGCGTGCTGCGCCCCGGTTTCCTCGCCAAGGTTTCCCGCTCGAGCGTGGTCGGGATCTACGGCTGGCGGACGCTGCTCAACGGCACGCTCCTGCCCGCGCCGCACATCGGGCGGCGCAACGCGACCGTGATGCGGGCGGTGCGCGACGCCGGGTTCGAGGTCGGGATCCACTGCCACAACCACTACCGCTGGCAGGACCACCTCGCGCGGATGTCGGCGGCGGAGGTGGCCGCCGAGTTCGGCGCGGCGCGGGACGAGTTCCGGCGGATCTTCGGGACCGAGGCGCGCGCGGCCGGGGCCGCGGGCTGGCAGAGCAACGCCCACAGCCGCGCGGCCTACGATGCCGCTGGCCTGCTGTACGCGAGCGACTCCCGCGGCGCCGGGCCCCATTTCCCGCGCGTCGGCGGCCGGGTGTTCCACACGCTCGAGCTCCCCACCACGCTGCCGACCTTCGACGAGCTGATGGGCCGGCCGGAATTCCCCGACGCGGCCATCCCCGGCCAGTGCTGCGTGCTGCTGCGGGAGGACCGCCTGAACGTCTTCACCTTGCACGCGGAAATCGAGGGGATGGGTCGACCGGACCTTTTCCGCGCCTTCCTCGACGGTTGCCGCGCGCGCGGGGTGGAGTTTGTTCGCCTCGACGAGGCCGCCCGTGACCTGCTCGCTGCCCCGGAGCGGATCCCCGTGTGCGACCAGATCGCCGCGCCGATCGACGGCCGCAGCGGGCGCGTCGCCACGCAGGGTCCGGTGGTGGCGCCTGCGGCGGGTTGACCTCCGCGGACCGTCGCGGCCATCCTCGGAGCACGCGCGGAGCTTATGCGCCGCCCCCGCCTCCGCCGAGCGTGCCCGCGGTGGAGACGGACCTCCGCGGCGCGGCAATGATCAGCCATCAACTGGAGCAGCACCGGGCCCCAGAGAGCTGCGCCGGCTGCCACACGCGGATCGATCCCGCGGGCTTCGCGCTGGAGTCGTTCGCTGTCCTCGGAGGCGCGCGCGACCGGTACGGTGCGCTGGTCGCGCCCGGCGCCGCCCCGCAGGCGGGACTTGGCTGCGGCGGGCGCTCGCTGCTCCATTCGTTGGTCCAGAGCCGCCTGTTCCGCCACCAGTAGCCCGGGTGACTGCGCGCTGGCCTCCGTGCAGCCCCGGTGTTTGCTTGCCGGGATGAGCACCGCCGAGGCCCTCGCCGAACTCACCCGTCTCGTCCAGCGCGCCCACACCCTAGGCACCGTCGGGGGCCTGCTCGGCTGGGATGAGCAGGTCAACCTGCCCCCGGGCGCGGCGGAGCAGCGGGCGGCCCAACAGGCGGTGATGGCGGAGGTGATCCACGCGGCCACGGCCGACTCGCGGGTGGGCGAGTTGCTGACGCGGCTGGAGGCCCCGGGCGCGGGCCTCGATGTCGACGGGGCAGCGATCGTCCGCCAAGCACGCCGCGACCACGACCAAGCGACGCGCCTGCCGGCGGACTTCGTGCGGGCGAAGGCGGAGCAGGAGAGCCGCGCCTTCCACGCGTGGGCGAAGGCCCGGGAGGCGCGCGACTTCGCCGGCTTCGCGCCGGTGCTCGCCCGGAACGTCGACTTCGCGCGCCGCGAGGCCGCCTTCCTCAACCCGGCGGCGCCGGCCTACGACGTGCTGCTCGATAAATACGATCCCGGGCTCACCGCCGGCGCCGTCGAACGGCTTTTCGCGGAGCTCCGCCGCGATCTTGTCCCGCTGATGCGGGCAATCGTCGCTTCGCCGCGCGCCGCGCGCGCGCGGGAGCTCGCCGCCGGGCTCCGTGGATTTCCCGTGGAGGCGCAGGGCCGGTTCCTGCGCGAGGTCACCTCGCGGCTCGGTTTCGATTACGGCCGCGGCCGGCTCGATGTGTCGCTGCACCCCTTCTGCTCGG
This sequence comes from Opitutaceae bacterium, assembly GCA_044370095.1. GTDB lineage: Bacteria > Verrucomicrobiota > Verrucomicrobiia > Opitutales > Opitutaceae > ER46. The sequence goes on from JBILWD010000253.1 coordinate 3,947, forward strand.
GCACCGGGGACGATGTGCGCCTCACGACGCGTTACCGCGAGGATCAGCCCCTTTCCGCACTGCTCGGCTCCGTGCACGAGGCGGGCCACGGGATGTATGAGCAGGGTCTTCCGGCCGCGCAGCTCGGCACCGCGCTGGGCCTGAATGCAGGGATGGCGGTCCACGAGTCGCAGAGCCGCCTGTGGGAGAACCAGGTGGCCCGCGGTCCCGGCTTCTGGCGCCACTTTGGCCCGCGCTGGCGGGAGCTTTTCCCGGCGCAGACGGCGGGGCTCTCCGCCGACGACCTCGCGCTGGTGGTCGCCCCCGTGGCCCCGACCCTGATCCGGGTCGAGGCGGATGAGGTCACCTACAACCTGCACATCGTTCTGCGCTTCGAACTTGAGCGACGCCTGTTTGCCGGTGACCTCGCCGTTGAGGATCTGCCGGAGGCGTGGCGCGCGTTATCGGTGGAATTACTCGGGCTCGCGCCGGCCCACGCGGGGGAGGGGGTGCTGCAGGACGTGCATTGGGGTGCCGGGCTGTTCGGGTACTTCCCGAGTTACTGCTTGGGCAATATGATCGCGGCGCAGCTCTGGGCCCGGGTGCGTGCGCTCCGGCCGGGGATCGAGGAGGAGTTCGCCTGCGGCGACTTCAGCTGGCTGCTGGCCTGGCTTCGCGAGCACATCCACGCCGCCGGCCGGCGCCACTCCGCCCTCGAACTGGTGCGCGCCGTCACGGGGGAGGAGCTCTCGCCGCAGCACCTCGTGGCCTATCTCCGCGCGCGTTACGGGGCCTTATATCTAGGGGGCGCGTCGTGCTGATCGATTCCCACACGCACCTAGAGTCCTTCGCGCGCCGCGGTGAGTTGGCGCCGGTCCTGGCGCGCGCGCGCGCGGCGGGGGTGAACCAAGTCGTGACCGTCGGCACCTCCACGGACGACTGGGAACTTTACGCCGAGCTCGAAGCGGCGGCACCCGATGGTTCCGTGCGCCACACCGCCGGCCTGCACCCGTGCTCGGTTGACGAGCGCTGGTCCGACCAAGTGGGAAAACTCGAGGAGCGGTGGCGGACCGGTCCGACCCCGGTGGCGCTGGGGGAGTGTGGTCTGGACCGCTTCCACCTGCCGCGCGAGGCGGAGGAGTCGGCCCGGGTGTTCGCGTGGCAGGAGGCCGCCTTCGCCGCGCAGTTGGCGATCGCGCGCCGGCTCGGGTGCCGGGTCGTGGTGCACTCGCGGGGGGCGTTCCGCGAGTGCGTCGCGCAGATCGATGCCAGCGGGGTCGATTGGGCGCGGGTGGTGTTTCACTGCTTCACCGAGGGCGCCGCGGAGATGGCGGAACTGACGCGGCGGGGCGGGCGCGGCTCGTTTACCGGCATCCTCACCTATAAGAGCGCGGCCGACGTGCGGGCCGCGGCGCGGGCGCAGGGCCTCGCGGGGCTGATGCTCGAGACCGACGCGCCCTACCTGACCCCGGTGCCGCTGCGCGGCCAGCCGAACGAGCCAGCGTTCCTGCACCACACTGCGGCGTACGCGGCGGCGGAGGTCTTTGGGGTCAGCCTCGAGGAGCTCGCTGCGGTGACTTCCGCGAACGTCCGCCGCTGGCTGGCCCTGTGACCGGCCCCGTGGCCGACGCGCGTACGCGTTGCGCCCGGCGCCGGAGCGCGGCCCGCTCCGC
>JBILWD010000254.1:0-5593 GCA_044370095.1 Opitutaceae bacterium
GGGTTCGCGTAGATGATCTTGTCCCAGATGAACTGCTGGCGCTCCCGGGCCGGGAGCTTCCGGATGTTCTCGTAGACCAGCATGAACTCCGGCAGCGACGCGACGTCGAAGCTGGCGCCGGCCTGGTAGAGCGTGCGGATGATCGCCGGCTCCGCATTGGCCTTCACGGCGTAGTAGGCCTGGACCTTCGGGAAATGCTTCCGGAAGGCGGCGTAGTTGCGGCGGATCACGGCGTGGTCGATGACGACCAACGGGGTGCCGTGCTTGCGGGCGAGGGTCTGGAGCTGGCGTGGATTCACGGTGGAGGCCGGGCCACCCGAAGGCGGCCCGCGGGAATGAGTCGGCGGCTTGGGCTCAGTCGAGATCCGGCTCGGAGCCGTCGATCATCTTCACCTTGTTGTGCGCGAAATACTCGCGGGTGAGCGCCTTCATACAGGCGGCGCGCTGGTCGTACAAACGGCGCAGCTTGCGGCGCTTGCGGCGGGCGAGCGCGTAGTGGGTCATCAGCGGCAGCGCGATCGTGCTATCCGTGTAGCACACGACCGCGTCCGGCAGCCGGGCAGGGTCAACCTTGCCCCAGGAGACGGCCTCCGAGGGGGTCGCGCCGCTCAAGCCACCGGTGTCCGGCCGTGCGTCGGTGATCTGCAGGAAGAAGTCCTGGCCGAATTCCTTGATGCGGAGCACCTCTTGGATCTGCGGCTCCGTCTGCAGCATGAAGTTCTTCGGGCTGCCGCCGCCGAGGAGCACGACCGCGCTGCGGCCACCGCCGCGCTTAGCGGCGAGCACGAAGCTGGTCGTCTCGTTGACGTCGATCGACGGGTTAATGCGGAGCTTGCTTCCGCGCAGTTCCACGCCGGCCACGTTCATCCCGATGGTGGAGTCGCCCGGCGACGAGGTGTAGCAGGGTACCCCCGCCCGATAGGCCGCCGCCATCACGGAAACGTCCTTCAGGCCGTTCTTGCGCTCCCACTCGGCCGCGTAGCGACCGATGAGGTAATGGAGCTCCGCGGTGCCCATCTCCTTCTGAAACTCGGGTTGGAGCATGATCTCACGCAGGATTTCGTCGGTCGCCATCAGCCCGTCGCTGTACGGAATGACTACGTCGTAGATCCGCACGAGGTCATTGTCGCGCAGGTCGGTGTCGTCGAACTTCGGGCTGCCGGCGTGGACCGGGAAGTTCAGCGCGAAGTGCAGGTCGTGGTAAAGATTCGCCCCCGTGGAGACGATCCAGTCCACGAAGCCCGCCTTAATCAGCGGGATGATGCTGGAGCAGCCAAGGCCGGCGGGGGTGAGCGCGCCGGAGACGCTGAGGCCGACGGTGACGTCGGGCTCGAGCATCCGGTTGGTGAAGAGCTGGACGCCCTCGCGCAGCCGGGCGCCGTTGTAGGCGAGAAAGGTGGCGTCGATCAGGTCGGGCAGCTTTTCCTTGCCGGTGATGTTGCGCGGCTGGATCCGCGGCCCGGCCATATACTTGGCCTTGTGGGGGCATTGCTTCTGCTTGAGCCAGTCCGGGGTCTCGAAAAGCTGTTCCCGCTGCCTCAGGTTCCGACGTTCGGTGCGCGCCATAGGTGAATGTATCGCGATGAGTTCGGCCGGCGCGCTCCCCCATGCAAACCTTTTTGCGCGCCGCGCGCACCATTCGGTGGGCCAGCGCGGGGGCGCTGGCCGCCCACGCACGTTCCGGGCTTGAGCCCCGGCGCGCGGCGCGCCCATATCCGCGGCCGCTATGCCCACTCCCGCCGCCTCCCCTTCCCCCACTCAGCTTGGATTCGCGATGCCCGCCGAATGGGAGCGGCACGAGGCCACCTGGCTCTGCTGGCCCCATCACCCGACCGACTGGCCCGACAAGCTCTCCACCATCCACTGGGTCTACGGCGAGATGGTGCGTAAGCTCACCGCGGGGGAAATCGTCCGCATAATGGTCAATGACCGCCGCGAGGAACGCCAGGCCCGCCGGGTGCTGAGCCGCGCGCACGTCGACCTTAAGCGGGTCGAGTTCGTCCTCCACCGCACCAACCGCGGATGGACCCGGGACAGCGGCCCCATCTTCGTGCAGCGGTCCCGCGGCCGCGGGCGCGAGACCGCGATCGTGCACTTCCACTTCAACGCGTGGGCGAAGTACCGGGACTGGCAGCACGACCGCCGGGTGCCGGAGATCGCAGCCCGCCGGCTGGGCCAAACCCTCTTTGAGGCGACCCGCGACGACGGCCGCCCCTTCGTGCTCGAGGGCGGCGGGATCGACGTGAACGGACGCGGTACCCTCCTCACCACCGAGGAGTGCTACCTTCACCCCAAGGTGCAGGTGCGCAACCCCGGCGTCGGCCGCGCGGAGTTCGAGCGGGTGGTGAAGGCGAACCTCGGTGTGACCAACGTTTTCTGGCTCGGCGACGGGCTCGTCGGCGATGACACCCACGGCCACGTCGACGACCTGTGCCGCTTCGTGAACCCGCGCACGGTGGTGCTGATCCGCGAGAACAACCGCCGGGACGTAAACTACCGACCGCTCGCCGAGAACTGGGAACGCATCCGCGACCTGCGGCTGGAGGACGGCTCCAAGCCCGAGGTGGTCGCCCTGCCGATGCCCGGGCCGCAAATCTTCGACGGGATGCGGCTGCCGGCGAGCTACGCTAACTTCTATATCGGGAATGCATTTGTCCTCGTCCCCACGTTCAACGACCCGAACGACCGGATCGCTCTCGGAACGCTCGCGGAGCTGTTCCCGGACCGGAAGGTGGTCGGCATCCACGCCGCCGACCTCGTGCTCGGCTTCGGCACCCTGCACTGCCTGACGCAGCAGCAACCGGCTTGAGTGGGGCGGGAGGCGTGGGGAGCGGGCTTGCGTCGCCTCCGCGCGCAACCTCATCGTGCCGGACGGCGTCTCGCTGCGCCAGCACCCCATGACCCTCCCCGCCCTCGTCCGTCCAGCCCTGCAATTCATCCTTCTCGCCCTGCCCGCGCTCGCCGCGGACCGGCCGAACATCCTCTGGCTGACGAGCGAGGACCACGGGATCGAGATGGGCTGCTACGGTGACAAGTTGGCGCGGACGCCCAACGTCGACGCGCTCGCGGGCAAGGGAATGATCTTCCGCCGGGCGTGGTCCGTGCATCCCGTGTGCGCCCCGGCGCGCACCGCGATCATCTCCGGCCTCTACGCGCAGAGCAGCGGCGGGCTGCATATGCGCTCGATGGTCACGCTGGGGGCCGGCCAGCGGATGTATCCCCAGTTCCTGCGCGAGGCAGGCTACTACGCGACCAACAACAGCAAAGAGGACTATAATCTCCGCAAGCCCGAGGGCGTCTGGGATGATTCCTCCGGGCAGGCCCACTGGCGCAACCGCCCCGCAGGGCGGCCGTTCTTCGCCATCTTCAACTCGACCAAGAGCCACGAGAGTCAGATCCGGACGCGGCCGCATCAGGCGATCATCGACCCGGCGAAAGTGCGCGTGCCGGCCTACCACCCGGACACCCCCGAGGTGCGGCAGGACTGGGCACAGTACTACGACAAGGTCAGCGAGGCCGACGCCGACGCGGGCGCCCGCCTGCGCGAACTGGAGGCGGCGGGGCTCGCCGAGGACACGATCGTGTTCTACTACGGCGACCACGGGAGCGGGATGCCCCGCAGCAAGCGCTGGCCCTCAAATTCCGGCCTGCACGTGCCGATGGTCGTCTATTTCCCGCCCAGGTGGCGGCAGCTCGCGCCGAAAGAGTACCAGCCTGGCGGGCGCTCGGACCGGCTCGTCAGCTTCGTCGACCTCGCGCCGACCGCGCTGAGCCTCGCAGGGGTCAAGCCGCCGGCCTGGATGCAGGGACACGCCTTCGCCGGGCCGCACCAGGTCGCGGGCCCCGCTTTCCTCCACGGAGCGCGCGGCCGAATGGACGAGCGGATGGACGCGGTGCGGAGCGTCACCGACGGCCGCTACGTCTACCTGCGCAACTTTTATCCCCACGTCTCGCAGGGGCAACAGGTCGACTATCAGTTCCAGACGCCGACGACGCGTATCTGGCGCGCACGCTTCGACGCCGGACAGGCCACCGAGGCGCAATCCCTTTTCTGGCGCACGCCGAAGGCGCCGGAGGAGCTCTATGATCTGCAGAGCGATCCCGACGAGGTGCGGAACCTCGCGGGTTCGGCGGCCCACCGCGCCCTCCTCGAGCGGCTGCGCGCGGAGATGCGCGGCCACGCCGAACGCATACGCGACCTCGGATTCTTGCCGGAGGGCGAGATCCATAGCCGTGCCGCCGGAACGACCCCGTATGACCTCGCGCGCGACGAGGCGCGTTTTCCGTTCGGTCGCATCTACGCCGCGGCCGACCTCGCCTCCGGCCTCGATCCGGGCGCCACCCCGAGGCTGGTGGCGTTGCTTACGGACGGCGACTCGGCGGTGCGGCACTGGGCCGCGCTCGGCCTGCTGATGCGGGGCCCGGCCGCGGTCAACGCCGCCGTCGTTCCCCTCCGCGAGGCGCTCCGCGACGGCTCCCAGCTGGTGCGCGTCGTGGCCGCGCAGGCGCTTGCGCAGGATGGCCCCCCGGCGGAATTGGCGGGCGCCCTCGCCGCGCTCCGCGAACTACTCCCTCCCGCGCAGAATGGCTTCTTCGTCTCCACGTCCGCCCTCGCCGCCGTCGAGGCGCTCGGCGCCAAGGCCGCCCCGCTGCACGAGGTGGTGCGCACGATGAACCCACAAGGTCCCTCCCCAGACGCGCGCTACGAATCGTACATTCCGCGCCAGATCGCCAATCTCACGGGCGAGCCCGCCGCCGCCCCCGAAGGTGAAGGCGCGCGCAAGTCCAAGGCCCGCCGCAAGAACTCCAAGGACTGAACTCGACCTCCCGATGCGCCTCCTCCTCTCCCTTGCCCTGTCCGCCACCCTCGCCGCATCCGCCGCCGAGCGTCCGGCCAAGCCCAACGTCCTGTTCTTCGCCGTCGACGACCTTCGACCCGAGTTCGGGGCGTACGGTGCGAGGTACGTGCACAGCCCCAACCTGGATCGTCTGGCCCGCTCGGGCGTGACCTTCACGCGGGCCTATTGCCAACAGGCCGTCTGTTCGCCGTCCCGCACGGTCGTGATGACGGGCACCCGCCCCGACACCAGCAAGGTCTGGGACCTCGAGACCCACTTCCGCAAGGCGCTGCCCGATGTCGTGACGGTCGGCCAGCACTTCAAGCAGCACGGCTACTTCGTCCAGGGAATGGGCAAGATCTTCCACGGGGGCTTCGACGACGCGCCCACCTGGTCCGTGCCGTGGCAGACCCCGCGGGCCAGCGGCGCCTACGCGCGCCCCGAGAATATCGCCCTGACGCAACGGGCGCCGGCGGTGGCCGCGTCCGGCGATCGGAAGGCCGCGCGGAAGGCCGCGAAGGGGCCCCGCGGTCCGGCCTTTGAGTCGGCGGAAGTTCCCGACAATTACTACACCGACGGGCGGACGGCGGATCTCGCGGTGGAGACCTTGCGCGAGCTCGGCAAGAAGGGGGCCCCCTTCTTTCTCGCCGTCGGCTTCGCCAAGCCGCACCTCCCGTTCGTGGCGCCCAAGAAATACTGGGATCTCTACGATCCCGAGAAGATCACCCTCGCGCCCAACCGCTTCCGGCCCCGTG
>JBILWD010000255.1:0-5488 GCA_044370095.1 Opitutaceae bacterium
CTCGGTCATCGGGATCAGGGCTTGGTCAGGGTCTCGTCGAGGTTGAGCAGTACGCGCGCCACGAGGGTCCACGCGGCCAGTTCGGAAGCAGTGGCGTCGGCCGGCAGGTCTGCGGCCTTGAGGCGCGGGGGGAAGGCGACCTCGGAGGCGGGTAGTTCTCCGCGTTGGAGGCGGCCCCGGGCCTCGGTGAGGAGGCGCCGGACTGCGGACTGCTCCGCGGGGCGGGCCGCGCGCGCGGTGCATAGGCGATAAGCGAGGTCGATCCGGCTCTCGTCGGAGGGCCCGCCTTCCCGCCAGAGGCGCAGGGCGAGGGCTTGGGCGGCTTCGACGAAGACGGGTTCGTTTAACCCGGTGAGTGCCGCAAGCGGGGTGTTGGAGCGGACGCGGCGGGCGCACGCGAAGTCCGCGTTCGGCGCGTCGAAGGCGCTGAGCATCGGATCCGGCATCGACCTCTTGCGGAACAGGTACAGTCCGCGGCGATATCGCTGCGCATCCTCCGGCGGCTGCCAATACGTCGGGCGCACATAGTTGTAGGCCAGGACGTTTTCCGGCACGGGCGGGAACACGCTCGGTCCGCCGACCTGGTGGTGCAGCAGGCCGGCGATCGCCAGGGCCGAGTCCCGCACGATCTCGGCGTCGACCCGGAAGCGCGGCCCGCGGGCCAGCAGGCGGTTGGCGGGGTCGCGTTCCCGCAGCGCGGCGGTTCCGGCGGAGTCCTGCTGATAGGTCCGGCTGGTTACGATCTTCAGGATAAGCTCCTTATGGCTCCAGCACTGGTCCATAAAGTCGACCGCGAGCCAGTCGAGCAGCTCAAGGTGTTCGGGCGGGCTGGAGCGGGTGCCGAAGTCTTCAGGTGTCTCGAAGAGGCCCATCCCGAAGAGGGTTTGCCAGACCCGGTTGACGGCTACGCGCGCGGTCAGCGGGGCCCGGCGGTCGACGAGCCAGCGGGCGAAACCGAGGCGGTCGCGGGGCGTGTCCTCGGGCCACGGGTTCAGGGCGGCCGGCACGTGGGGCGCGACGGCGTGCTTCGGGCGGTCCCAAGCCCCGCGGTCGAGCAAACGGGTCTCGCGGGCATGGACACCCCCGCGTTCGCGCAGGTGCAGCACGGAGGTGGGCGCGGCGGGGTAGCGCTTCCACGCGGTGTCGGCCTCAGTGTGAAACTTGCGGGCGGCCGGTTCTTGGGCGCGCCACGCGCGGAACAGCGCGGTCTGCTGCCGCTCGTCGCGCGCGTCGGCTGGAACCTCCAGCGCCAGCATCGCGGCGTGGTCTACCGGCGGCACGCGTGGGTCCGCCGTGCGGGTCAGGGAGATGCGGGCGCAGCCGAGCGCGGTGTTATGGCGGCCATTGTCGTCACCGCTGTGGTGCATCCGCAGCAGCACGCGGAGCTTGGTGCCCGCGGGGTGGCGGAGTGGCTCCGTGAACTGCACGACGGCCGCCGATTCCGTGTTGCGCCGGCCGGGGCCGCGGTCCGCGCGCCACGCCGTGTCGTTGGAGCCGTCGATCATGAACTCCGCCGCTCCGATGATCCGGCGCCGCTCCTTGTCATAGTTCGCCTTCCATTCCTCCTCGAGGCCGCGAATCGGTTCCGCGAAGTCCGCCGTCGCGCCTCGCAGCGCCACCTTCTCCCATTGGTCGCAGCCCGGCGGCATCACGCTCACCTCCAGCTCGCTGAGCGCCCAGGTCCCGTACTTGCTGCGCCCGGGCCCGTTGAACTCGAGGTCGCCGTGCGTGAGCGCTTCCAGCCGGAGGCCCGTGATCCCGTCGAGCGCTGGGGTTCCGATGACAAAGATGTCCCCGCGGGTGGTCGGGTGTCCGAGGGTGAGGATGGAGTGGTCAGCGAGCTGGACGGGATGGTTGAGGCCGCTGGTGCTGGCGAGTTCCTCGGCGATCAGAGGCGTCCAGGTGGGCCGCTCACGAATGAGTTCGCCGGACCAGCGCTCCAGCCGCTCCGCCCAATCCGGGATGGCGGCCTTGGTCCGCGTGTCGATGGCGGCGAGGTCCCGGCGGAGGGTCTCGATGAGTTGCTGCTGCTCGGGCGTGTAGACCCAGGACTGGGCCTCGTAGGTCGAGTTGAAGAAGGCGTAGAGGCCAAAGTACTCGTCGTGGGTGATCGGATCGAATTTGTGCGTGTGGCACTGCGCGCACTGGAGGCTGAGGCCGATGGTTGCCTTGCCGATGCAGTCGAGGCGGTCGAACATCCCCTCGATACGGAACTGCTCGGGGATGATCGCGCCCTCCTCGTTGACCATCCCATTACGCAGGAAGCCAGTGGCGACGATCTGTTCCTGAGTGGCGCCGGGGAGGAGATCGCCGGCGATCTGCTCAATCAAGAAGCGGTCGTAGCCGAGGTCGCGATTGAAGGCGCGGATCACCCAGTCCCGCCAGGCCCACTGCTCGCGAGGGAGGTCCTTCTCGTAGCCGTTGCTGTCAGCGTAACGGGCGGCATCGAGCCAGACCCGGGCCCAGCGTTCGCCGAAGCGCTCGTCGGCGACGAGGCGGCGAGCGAGGTCTTCGGTGGCCGCGGGCAGACCTCGCGTGGCGGCCGCGAGCACGAAGGCAGCGACCTCTGCCGGCGGCGGAGGCAGGCCAATGAGATCGAGATGCAGGCGTCGGCAGAGCACCGCGGGATCAGCGGCCGGAGAGAAATCCAGCTGGGCGGAGCGCAGCCGCGCCGCCACGAAGGCATCGACGGGATGCGCTTCAGCGACGGGGGAAGGCGCCTTCACTGGCGGCACGAAGGCCCAATGCGGGGCGTAGGGAGCGCCGGCTTCGATCCACCGGCGTAGCACCTCTTGCTCGCGCGGGCCGACCTTCTTGCCCTCCTTGGGCGGCGGCATCACCTCGTCCTCGTGGGGCGAGAGGATCCGGGCCAGCAGCTCGCTGTCCGCGGGTTTGCCCGGGACGAGCGCGGCAACGCCGGACTTGCCGCCCTTGAGCGCCGCCTCGCGGTCATCGAGGCGCAGTCCGCCGCGGCGGTCCTGGTCATCCGGCCCGTGGCAGTGGAAGCAGTACTCGGCGAGAAGTGGCTGCACCTCGCGGGTGAAGTCGACCTCCGGCGCGGCGGGCGCCGGGGCGGCCGCCAGCCCGAGGGGCAGGGCCAGCCAGGACAACGGTAGAAAACGAGGGCGGGGGCCGTTCATGTTCGGGACGCGACGAGGACTGTGGAGAGAAACCATGGGTTTGGGGTCAGGCGAGCCGGATATGGGGGAATTCGCCCCCGGAGTTTCCGGAGAGCGCCTGCGGCGCGGGTGCTCAGTGGCCGGCGGAGAACACGCGGCGGCGCGCCGCGGGATCGAGCTCGCACCACGCACCCGGCGCCAGCGGTTCGAGGGCGAAGTCACCAATCCGCGCGCGCACGAGCCGCAGGGTGGGATGGCCGACGGCGGCTGTCATTCGTCGCACCTGGCGGTTGCGGCCCTCCGTCAGCTCCAGCGCGAGCCAGCGGTCGGGAATGTTCCGGCGCTGGCGGATCGGCGGATCGCGCGGGGGCAGGTCCGGCGGCGGCTCGAGCCGCCAGGCGCGGGCGGGTCGCACGGGGATACCGTCGAGCTGCAGCTCCCCCGCGGCGAGGCGCCGGAGCGCGGCGTCTTCGGGCTCACCCTCGACCTGTACCCAGTATTCGCGGCGGTGGCCGCGCGTCGGGTCCAGCAGGCGTTGGTTCAGCCCAGGTTCGTCGGAGAGCAACAGCAGGCCCTCGGAGTCGGCATCGAGCCGGCCGAGCGGGTAGACCGCGCGCGGAAGGCCGAAGGCGGCGAGCGTGCCCCAGCGGGAGCCGAGCTCGGGGGTGAACTGCGAGAGCACCCCGTAGGGTTTGTGGAAGGCGAGGAGCAGGCCACGGCAATGACGCGGGCGCGTGCGCCCGGCGCAACGGCAAACGTGGACGAGAGAGGGCTTGCGCCGCGGGCCACCCGCGCGCCACGTTCGGGGATGATCGCGGTGCAATTCCAGGGTCCCGGCCAACTGGTGGTCGGCGAGGTGGCGGATCCGGTGCCGGAGGCCGGCGAGGTGGTCGTCGAACTGCGGGCGGCCGCGCTCAACCACCGGGACGTCTGGATCAAATCCGGCCAGTACGCGGGCCTGAAGTGGCCCTGCATCCCGGGCTCCGACGGCGCCGGAGTCGTGGTGGCCGTGGCTCCGGGCGTGGACCCGGTGTGGCTCGGCCGCGAGGTGATCCTCAACCCCGCCTTCTTCTGGGGCGACGACGAGCGGGCGCAGGGTGCCCAATTCCAGATCCTAGGCCTCCCGCGGGCGGGAACGCTGGCCGGGCGGATCGCGGTGCCCGCGGCGCAACTGGCGGCGCGGCCCGCGCACCTCTCGTGGGAGGAGGCGGCGGCGCTGCCGCTTGCGGGCCTCACCGCCTACCGCGCGCTCTTCAGCCGGGCCCGGCTGCGGGCCGGGGAGCGGGTGCTCGTTACGGGGATCGGCGGCGGCGTCGCCGCCAGCGCCCTCCAATTCGCGGTCGCCGCTGGCGCCGAGGTTTGGGTGACCTCCGGTTCGGCGGCCAAGGTGACGCGGGCCGAGGCGCTCGGGGCGCGCGGCGGGTTTCTCTATACTGAGGCGGCCTGGCCGGAAGCGGCCCTCGCCCGCGCCGGGACCTTCGACGTGGTGGTGGACAGCGCCGGCGGCGAGGGCTTCGCCCGGCTCGCGGATGTCCTCGCGCCCGGCGGCCGGCTGGTCTTCTTCGGCGCCACGCGCGGCGACGCGGTCTTGCCGGTCCGGAAGGTTTTCTGGAAGCAGCTCTCCTTGCTTGGTTCGACGATGGGTTCCCCCGCGGACTGGCGCGGCCTGCTCGCGCTGGTGGAGCGCCACCGGCTCCGGCCCCTGGTCGGCGAGGTGCATCCCCTCGCCGCGGCCGCGGAGGCGTTCGCCCGGATGGAGGCCGGCGCCCAGTGCGGCAAGATCGTCCTGCGTCCCTGAATTTCCCGCGATGAACTCCTCCCATTACGCCTGCATCATGGCCGGTGGCAGCGGCGAGCGGTTCTGGCCGATGAGCCGGGCCCGCACGCCGAAGCACCTGCTGCGCCTCCTCTCCGAGCGCACGTTGGTCGAGGAGACCGTCCGCCGCGTTGGTACCGTCGTACCGCCGGAGAACCTTTTTGTGCTCACCAACGAGGTACAGCTGCCCGCGACCCGCGAGGCGCTGGCCGGCCTTGTGTCTCCGGACCAGATCGTGGCGGAGCCGGCGAAGCGCGACACGGCGCCGGCGGCCGCCCTTGCGACCGCGTTGGTGCGGGCGCGCGGCGGCGAGCGGGCCACGCTCGCCCTGCTGCCGGCGGATGCCTTCATCGCGGACCATGCCGCCTTCGGCCGCCAACTGGCGGCCGCCCTCCCGCGCGCGGCCGCCTCCTCCGCCCTCCTCACAATCGCGATTCGGCCGGATCACCCGGCGACGGGATTCGGTTACCTGGAGCTGGGGCCGGAGCTGGCGCGCGGCGAGGCGGGCGTGTTCCGCCAGGTCAGCCGCTTCGTCGAGAAGCCGGACGCGGCC
>JBILWD010000256.1:0-5484 GCA_044370095.1 Opitutaceae bacterium
TGGTGCACGCGCGGTTTGGGACCAAGCGGGGCGTGTTCCTCGGCGAGGTCACCGCCGCCGGGCCCGATTGGGCGGAGGTGCGCCTCGCCTCGGCCGTCAAACCGGGCGACGGCGTGGTGTTCGATGCGGGCCAGCCGGAAGCGGGGGAGCAGGGCGGGCGCGTCTACCGGGTGGATCCGAGCGCAACTCTAGGCGTGACGCGACTCGGCTTCGGCCGGGGCGACATCGACGGGCGGCGAGTGCAGCCCGGCCAGCGCCTGTGGAAGACCAATGACCCCGCGCTCGACCGCGAGCTGCGCGCGACCTTCGCGGGCGACCAGGTGCGCCACCAACGACCGCTCGACCTCGAAGTGCACGGCGCGCCAGGAGGGCCGCTTACCGTGCTCGCGCGAGACGAGCAGGGGCACATCGCCCGAGCCGATTCGGCCGCACCGCTGACGGCAGCCGAGCGCCAACCGCTCGGGGAGCCCGTGCTGCGGGCGCAACTCGGGCGGCTGGGCGGGACCCCCTTCACGCTCGGCCGACTTGCCGTCCATCTCGAGGGCGACGTGATGCTGCCCGTGAGCGAGCTGAACCGGATCCGCCGTGAGCTCGTCGCCGAACTCGACCGCCAGCGGCGGCGGCCCCGGGCCTGGACCCTGCGCGATCCGGGACCGGTCCTCGGGGAGCGTTTCCGTGGCGCAGCCGCGCCGGCGACCGCGGCGCCGGCGACCCCGGAACTGATCGCCGTCGTCCGGCAGCCGGAGCAGTTGGCGGCCGCCTGGGCGGCGGGTTGCCGCACCCTCTACTGCGAATTCGAGGACCCGAAGCAGTACCGGGCGAGCGTGGCCGAATTCCGAGCGCTGCAGGCCGGCGCGCCCGAGGCCTCGATCTGGCTCGCCGCCCCACGCATTTTCAAGCCGGGCGAGGAGTGGATCCTGCGGCAAGTGCGCTCGGCCGCCCCCGACGGGTTCCTCGTGCGCAACCACGACCACCTCGCGGCCTTCGCCGGTGAGCGGCGGCGGGGCGATTTCTCGCTCAACGTGGCTAACCCGTGGACCGCGGAGCACTTCATCCGCGCGCACGGCTTGGAGCGGGTGACCGCCAGCTACGATCTAAATCTAGCCCAGCTGGAGGCCCTGCTCGGCGCCGCGCCCCCGGAGTGGTTCGATCTGACTCTGCACCAGCATATGCCAATGTTCCATATGGAGCACTGTGTGTTCTGCGCGTTCCTCTCCACCGGGAAGGACTACCGGGATTGCGGCCGGCCCTGCGATACGCGGCGCGTCGCCCTGCGCGACCGGGTGGGTGCGGAGCTCCCGGTGAAGGCCGATGCCGGTTGCCGCAACACCGTGTACAACAACCGCGCCCAGACCGGGGCCGAGTACGCGAATCGCCTCCGCAACCTCGGAGCCCGGAGCTTCCGGATCGAGTTTGTCTGGGAGGAGCCCGCCGAGGTGCGGCGGACGCTGGAACGCTACCACGCGTTGTTCCGCGGCGAGATCACCGGCGCTGACCTCTGGCGCGAGCTCCGGCTAGTCAATCAGCTGGGCGTCACCCGCGGCCAGATCGAAGCGCCCGCCCGGGCACTGCCCCGCAAGGGTACCTCCCGCTGAACGCCCGCGGAGCCGGCCCCCGCCCGGCCCGCGTTCTGGGATCGAACTCAGCTGCGAAAGCCTCCACCGTCCCACCCCCGTCATGCCCAACTCCCCCGCCGCCCAGCCGCTGGCCCCCAAACCCACGGACCTCGAGATCAAGGACGCCTCCCTGATTTTCTCGTCCGTCTGGCAGGAGTTGGAGGCGAACTTCGGCCGGTCCGAGCTGCGCTTCCCCAAAGAGATCATTTTGCTCGGGGGTGCTCCGGGAGCCGGCAAGGGCACCAATACCGACTTCATTAAGAAGACTCGGATGCTCACTTGCGCGCCGATCGTCGTGAGCGCACTCCTCGATTCTCCGGAAGCCCGGGCCCTCAAAAATGCGGGCAATATGGTCGGCGACCGGGAGGTGGTGAACCTGATCCTGCGCGCCCTGCTCAAGCCCGAGTATCGCGACGGGGTGATCCTCGATGGATTTCCGCGGACCAAGGTCCAAGTGGAGTGCCTCAAGCTGCTAGTCGACAAGATGCAGGCGTTGCGGCGGGAGTTCTATTCCACGCCCCTCGGCATCCACTTTCGCCAGCCGACCATTCACATTATGGTCCTCTTCGTGGACGAGCGCGAGGCGGTGGCCCGCCAGCTGAAGCGCGGCCGCGAAACCCGCGTCCACAACGAGGAGGTGGCGCGCACCGGCATCGGCGAACTGCTCGAGGACCGGCCGACGGACCACGACGAAGTCCTCGCCCGACGTCGCTACCGCGTCTTCAAAGAACAGACGTGGGACGCACTCCAGTCGCTGCGCGAGACCTTCCACTACCACTTCATCAACGCCCAAGGGCCGGTGGAGGAGGTCGAGCAGAACATCCTGCGGGAGCTCGAATATCAGAGCACCCTCGAGCTCGACCCGAGGACCGTCGATCGCCTGCGCGGGATCCCGGTCGCGAGTGAGCTGATCATCCACGCGCGACAGGAACTGGTGAAGCGGCTGGACGGCTACGCGTTCGAGCACGCGGAGCTCTTCGCCCGGGTCGTCGCCTTCATCGAGAAGAAGATTATCCCGATCGTCCTCCGCCACGCCATCTCCGGCGTGGCGCAGATTAACGCTGAGGAAGCGGTGCTCGATGATCCCCTCGCGCTGGCCATCCTGATCGACGTCTTTTCCGAGCGCGGCTACCACGCGGTGGTCGACATCCACCGGATCGAAGTGCCCGAGCAAGTGGATCTGAAGACCGGCCAGATCCGCTGCCGCACCAAGAAGGTGTACCGTATCCAGATCCGTTTCCAAGGCTCGGAGATCCGCCGCGGTTGACCGCGCGGCGGCTTCAGGCCGATCGGAAGACGCGGAAGTTCAGGACCAGAAACACGACGGCCGTCGCCGGCGGGATCGCCCAGAAGGCGGCCCAGAACACCCCGAGCCCGAAGGCGTGCTGGGCGAGTTGGAACGCACCGAGATTGATCGCGTAGCTGAGCCCGACCGCGCCAAGGTACTCGAGCGCCTGGCGACCGGTATCTCGGCGGGCGCTGGGCAGCGCCCAAAACCGGTTGGCCAGATAATGCGCGAGCGTCGAGAGCGCGTAGGAGACGGTGAACGCCACGACCGGGGCCAGCCGACCCTCGAGCCACGCCAGGAGGCCGAGCTGGAGCGCAGCGGAACCGCCGCCGACGACGAGGAAACGCAGCAGCCGCAGCGGGAGGCCCGTGGGCGGGACGGACGGCGGCGGCGGCATCCCCCGAGCCCACCGGCCGCACGCGCAGCAGGCAACCCCCAACCCGCCGCCCCCGCCGCAAAAGCCCACTTGCGTCGCCCCCGACGTTGGCTTCGCCTTGCGGCCACCGTGACCAACGCCCCCGCCGCCGATTTCCCCTGCGCCCTCATCGGGTGCGGCCTGATCGGCCGAAAGCGGCTGGCGGCGCTAGCGGGCCGCGCCCCCGTGCTATACGCCTGCGACCTCGACGCCGCCCGGGCCGCCGATCTCGCCCGCCTCGCGCCGGGCTGCACCCCGGTCACCGACGCCGCCCAGGTCTTCGCGGATCCCCGGGTCCGCGCGGTGATCATCGCCACCTTGAACGCCGCGCTCGCGCCCCTCGCCCTCGAGGCGGTGCGCCGCGGCCGGCACGTCCTCGTCGAGAAGCCCGGGGCCCTGAACGCGGACCAGCTCCGGGAGATTCAGGCGGTCGCGGCGCGGACGGGCGCCCGCGTGCGGATCGGTTACAACCACCGGTTTCATCCCGGCTTGCGCCAGGCGCGCACCCTCGTCGACGCGGGCGCGCTGGGCCCGCTCCTCTTCCTACGCGGGCGCTACGGCCACGGCGGGCGCCGCGGCTACGACCGCGAGTGGCGGGCGGATCCGGTCCAGTCGGGCGGCGGCGAACTCATCGATCAGGGCGTGCACCTAATCGACCTCGCCGGCTGGTTCCTCGGCGAGTTCCCGACGGTGGAGGGCCACGCCGCAACCTACTTCTGGGATATGCCGGTGGACGACAATGCGTTCCTCTCGCTACGGACCGCGGCGGGCCAGACCGCGTGGCTCCACGTCAGCTGCACTGAGTGGAAGAACCTGTTCTCGCTCGAGGTGTACGGCCGGGACGGGAAGCTCGCGCTCGATGGCCTCGGCGGCAGCTACGGCGTCGAGCGACTAGCCTTCTACCGGATGTTGCCGGAGATGGGCCCGCCGGAAACCACCATCTGGGAATACCCACGCGGGGATGACTCGTGGGCAGCGGAAACTCAGGCCTTCCTCGACGACCTGCGGCTCGGCCGCGAGCCCGCCCCCGGTCTAGCCGAGGGCATCCGCACGCTGGAGATCGTCGCCCGCGTCTACGCCGCTTCCGGTTACCCACGGCCCGCCGCCGCCTCCTCCTGATGATCATCACCCGTTCCCCCCTGCGTGTTTCCCTCGGCGGCGGCGGCACCGACCTGCCCTCCTATTACCGCGAGCACGGCGGGTTCCTCGTGGCCGCGGCGATCGACAAGTACGTCTACATCACCCAGCACCGGACCTTTCAGCAGGAGATCATCATCAAGTACTCCAAGCTCGAACGTGTCGCCTCGGTGGACCAAATCGAGCACCCGATCGTGCGCGAGGCGCTGCGCTTGACGGGCGTGACCGACCCGCACCTTGAGTTGACGTCGATGGCGGACATCCCAGGCGGCACCGGACTAGGTTCGAGCGGCAGCTTCACCACAGCGCTGCTGAAGGCGCTGCACACGCACCGCAAGAACCTCGTGTCCCCCGCGGAGCTCGCCGAGCAAGCGTGCACGATCGAGCTCGACCGCCTCGGCGAGCCCATCGGCAAGCAGGACCAGTACATTGCCGCGATCGGCGGCATCACCGCGTTCACCTTCCATCCCGACGGGCGCGTCGAGTACCGCCCCTGCGCGATCTCCGAGGAGACCCTGTTCAACCTCGAGGACAACCTCCTGCTGTTCTTCACCGGCTACAGTCGCAGCGCCTCGGCCATCCTCAAGGACCAGAACGAACGCTCCAAGGCCGCCGACCAGGCGATGTTGGACAACCTCCACTTCACGAAGGAGCTCGGCCGGCAGTCGCTCGCCGCGCTGGAGACCGGACGCTTGGAGGAGTTCGCGCGGTTGATGGACGTGCACTGGCGCCGCAAGCAGGCGCGCAGCGCGGGCATGAGCAACGATCGCATCAACGCTTGGTACGACCACGCGATGGCTCACGGCGCGCTCGGGGGGAAGCTGATCGGCGCGGGCGGCGGCGGCTTTCTGATGTTCTACGCCGGCGACAAGCAGGAGCTGCGCCGCGCAATGCGCGAGCAGGGACTGCAGGAGGTGCGCTTCCGCTTCGACTTCGAAGGCACCAAGGTCGTGGCGCAGAACTGAGCCCGTTCCGGGGTCCTGGTCCGAACCGCGAACCGCGCCGCCAAGGTTGCACCGACGGCAGGG
>JBILWD010000257.1:0-5480 GCA_044370095.1 Opitutaceae bacterium
GCGGCGGACTATGGCGCGGCTGAGGGCCCCGGATGGGTGCCCGTGGGACCGTGAGCAGACCCACGCGACGCTCGTACGGTGCCTAATCGACGAGGTGAGCGAGCTGATCGACACCATCGATCGCGGCGATGTGCAGCATATGCGGGAGGAGCTCGGGGACGTGCTGATCCAGATCGTGTTCCACGCGCAGATTGAGGCGGAGGCGGGCCGGTTCGACTTCGACGATGTGGCGCGGGACATCAACGAGAAGCTGGTGCGGCGGCATCCCCACGTCTTTGGTGAGGCGCGGGTGGGGAGTTCGGCGGAGGTGCTCGTGGAGTGGGAGAAGATCAAGGCCCAGGAGCGCAAGGCGGGCCCGGCGCCGCGGGTGAGGGCCGTGTTCAAGGAACTCCCCCCGCGGCTGCCGGCGCTGATGTTCGCGGAGGCCGTTTGTCGGCAACTCGACCAGAAGAAATTGCCCGCGGATGGGGTGGTGGACCGCCCGGCGGTGGCGCGGCGGGCGGAAGGCCTCGATGCGGAGCAACTCGGGCGGCAGCTCTTTGAGCTCGTGGCGGCGGCGCGGGCGCGCGGGCTGGATCCGGAGGGAGCGCTGCGGCGGCATACGGATGCGGTGATGGCGGCGGTCGAGGCGCGGGTCGCGGCGCCGGCTTGAACGCGGGATGAAGGCGGGCGCGGAGTTGCCGGAGGCGGTCCGGAGCGAGTGGTGGCAGCCGTTCGCGGACTTCCTGGCGGGGGAGCGGCGGTGCTCGCCGTACACCGTCCGTAACTACCGGCAGGCCTTCGCGGGCTTCCACCAGTGGCTGGCGAGCCCTGGCGTGGACCGTTGGCGGGAGGGGCCCGGGGCGGTCAGCGCGCGGGAGGCGCGGGACTTCGTCATCGAATCCCAGCGTCACCTCGGGCGGCGGACGTTGCACAATCACGTCTCGGGGCTGCGGGCGTTTTATAAGTTCTGGATTCGGAGGGGGCGGCTGCAGCGGGATCCCTTCCTCGGGGTGGCGCTGCCGCGGTTGCCCAAGCTCCTGCCGCGGTTTCTGACTGAGGAGCAGATGAAGCAGCTGCTGCTGGCTCCGGAGCGGCTCGAGGCGGCGGGTACCTTGGACGCGTGGATGGCGGCGCGGGACCGGCTGGCGCTGGAGTTGCTCTACGGCGGGGGCCTGCGGGTGAGCGAACTCGCGGGGCTGAACCTCGGGGACGTCGTGGACTGGGAGGAGGGGGTGGTCCGGGTGCTGGGCAAGGGCCGGAAGGAGCGCCTGTGCCCCATTGGGGGCGTGGCGGCGGAGGTCCTGCGGCGATACCGGGGGCGGTGGGCGGTGGAGGCCGGACCGGACACGCCCGTGTTGGTGGCGCCTGGGGGGCGGCGGACTTCGGTGCGGGATATCCAGGTGCTGGTGAAGCGGCATCTGGCGGCGGCGGGACTTCCGCTGGATCTGAGTCCGCACAAGATCCGGCATAGTTACGCGACGCATCTGCTGAACGCGGGCGCCGATTTGCGGCTGGTGCAGGAACTCCTCGGTCACGCGCAACTGGCGACCACGCAGGTTTACACGCACGTCAGCCTCGAGCGGCTGCGGGGCATCTACGACCGGGCGCACCCGCGGGCGTAGGTTGGGTGGGATAAAAGAAGTGGGGGCGGCAGGCCAACCATCCCGCCGCCCCCGGGGACTGCAGTCCCAAAGCCAGTGGGTCCTTAGACCCAGCGCCGGATCAGACCCAGCGCGCCCAAGGCGGCGCCGAGGAGCATTACTCCCGTGCCACCGTCGGGTACTGAAGGCGGGGGAGTCGTCGTCGCGTCGTAGAGCCGGTACCCCGACAGATCGCGGTTGTTGGGCGAGTTAAACGTCCAGGTGCCGGTCATTCCGCCGATGTAGTAGGCGCCGAAGGAGCCCGGCCGAAAACCGCCGCCCCACTTGAGGAAGAGGTACTCGTAGGTGCCCATCGGCATCGCGATCGCCGTCCCGGTGTTTGCCGGGTAGCCGGGCATCGCGGGATCATCGTTGGAATCGAAGGACAACGTCGCCGGGCTGGGCAGATCGGGGTTGTTGGCGCCGTTGTAAGTGGTGATCAGGCCGTTGAGCCAGGTTGTGACCGTCGCTTGGCCGTTGTTGGCGGGCACCGAGTTGGTCGGGTTTATATCGATGGGAACCGCGAAGGCCGTGGCGGCGCTGAGGAGCAGCGCCAGCCAGCCGAATTTGAGCTTTAGGATCGAGGAGTTCATAGTTTTGGCGCCAACCAATTGCATTGGTGACTCCTCGCACTAAGCTTTAACGCTGCCAAGTGGCGTTAAAAATGAGTGTAAACACCTAACTCTGGCTGGGCCAGGTGAATAAAAGTATCAAGAAATTAGAAAAGGTCACGATTGGTAAAAGAAGTTCCGGAATATGTAAGCAAATAAGACACATCTTATCACTTAAAATGGGGTTTATAACCTAGCCTGCGTTTCTGGATCCAGTAAAACCTTATGAATGAATGCTTTGGGAGTCTGTGAGCGAACTGGCACGAAGTGTCGGATTGGCGACACTCATTTGCGAAAGTCGTCCCCGCTTTCCTGTGCAGCGTGCGTCCCGGTGGGGGCGGAGGGGTGGTCCGGGCGTGCCGCCTTGCCTTGCTCAGGGGGCGGAGCGCCAAAGTTTTCGACATTTGCCGGTGCCGGGCCTTGGCTGGGTGGCCGCGCATGAAGCCCTTCTACATCACGACCGCCATCGATTACGCGAATGGCTCTCCGCACCTCGGCCACGCGTACGAAAAGGTGCTGACGGATGTGATCGCGCGCTTCCGTCGGCAGCAGGGGGACGCGGTGCACTTCCTGACGGGCACCGATGAGCACGGCCAGAAGGTGCAGGCGAGCGCCCGGGCGCGCGGGATCGCCCCGCAGGCCTTTGTCGACGCGGTCTCGCAGGAGTTCCGGGACCTGTTACCGCGGCTCGACGTGCGGCCGGACGATTTCATCCGGACCACCGAGGAGCGCCACCAGCGCGTCGTGCGTGAGCTGCTGCAGCGGTTGTACGACCAGGGAGAGATTTACCGGGCGGAGTACCGCGGCTTCTACTCGACCCGCCAGGAGCAGTTTCTCCAGGAGAAGGACCGCAACCCGGACGGCAGTTGGCCGGAGCTATTCGGGGAGGTCACCGAAATTACCGAGGCCAATTACTTCTTCCGCCTGCGGAAGCATCAGGAGTGGCTGGTCGCGTTCCTGCAGAGCCACGAGGGGTACGTTTTCCCCGCTTTCCGGCAGAGCCAGGTGCTGGAGTTCCTGAAGGAGCCGTTGAACGACCTTTGTATCTCGCGTCCGCGGGAGCGGCTGGAGTGGGGTATCCCGCTGCCGTTCGACGATCAGTATGTGACGTACGTGTGGTTCGATGCGCTCGTGAACTACTATTCGGCGGTGGTGGATCGACCCGGTATCTGGCCGGCGGATTACCACGTGATCGGCAAGGACATCCTCGTGCCGCCGCACGCGGTGTATTGGCTGATCATGCTGCACGCGGCGGGCATTGAGCTGCCCAAGGGGATCATCGCCCACGGCTGGTGGCTGCAGCGCGGGGCGAAGATGTCGAAGAGCACCGGCAACGCCCTCAATCCGCTGGATCTGGTCGGGCAGTTCGGGGCCGACGCCTTCCGGTACTTCCTGATGCGGGAGATGAATGTCGGGCAGGACAGCGACTTCACGCCGGAGCAGTTTTTGGTGCGCTACAACAGCGAGCTGGCGAACAACCTCGGCAACCTGGTGAACCGGACGCTCAATATGACCACGCGTTTCGCCGGTGGCGTGGTGCCGGCCGCGGAGGCGGCGGAGGAGCCGGAGACCGCGTTGCGGGAGCTGTGGGCGCAGACCGGGCCGGAGGGCTTGGCGCTGGGTGAGCGCTTCCAGTTCCACACTGCGCTGGAGCGGACGATGGCCTTTGTGACGGCGACCAACGCCTATGTGGAGCGGCGCGCGCCGTGGAAGCTGGGCAAGTCCGCGGATCCGGCCGACCAGGCGCGATTGCGGACCGCGCTGGCGACGATGGCGGAGGCGCTGCGGTTGGCGGTGGCGGCGATGCAGCACGTGATTCCGGGCACGACGGCGAAGGTGAATGAGGTCCTCGGGCATCGTCCGGGCGCCGTCTGGAAGGACGAACTCGTCTGGGGCGGGCGGCTGGCAGGCAACGCGGTCGCGCCGGCGCTGGTGCTGTTCCCCCGGCCCGAGAAGCCGGCGGCGGCGTAGGGGCTTGCCCGGCGATGACCATCCTCCCGTTGCATCCGGCGGACAACAGTTCCTCTCCGGAGGCGCTGCGGGAGTTCTTGGCGCGTTGCCAGGCGGAGGTGCGGCGGAGCGGGCGGCCGCGGCTGGTGAGCATTTCGCTAGCCGTTGAGGCGCTGGATCCGTTGGCGGTGCTGGAATCGATCTTCGATCCGCGGGCGCCGCATTTTTACGCCGAGCGGCCGGCCGCGGGCTGGGCGCTGGCGGGGGCGGAGGTGGCGGCGGCGTGGACCGCGGAAGGGCCGGAGCGCTTCGCCCGGATCAAGGCTTGGGCGGAGGCCCTGCTGGCGGACGCGGTGGCCGTCGGGGACGTGGCGGCGCGCTTTGGGGGGCCGCACGTTTTCTGCGCTTTTGGTTTTCAGGCGGAGGCCGAGATGGGGCAGCCATTTCCGGCGGCGGCGGCGTTCGTGCCGCAGTGGCAGGTGGGCCTGGCTGGCGACACCACCACCGCGGTGGCGAATCTGCTGGTGACGGGCGAGTCGGATCTGGAGGCCTTGGCGGGCCGGGTGTGGCGGGCGCACCGGAAGTTTCGGGGCCTAGAGCCGGGGGAGTTTCCTCCGGCGGAGGCGGGGCCGGCGATTTTCCAGCGGCGCGAGGCGGGCGATTATCCGGCCGCGGCGCGGGCGGCGCTCGAGTTGATCGCGCGGGGAACGTTCCGCAAACTCGTGTTGGCGCGGGCGCAGGATTTGAGCACGGACCGGCCGCTCCATCCGCTGCGGATGCTCAACGGCCTGCGGCAGCGTTTCCCGGACTGCTACGCCTTCTCCTTCACCTGGGGTGGGGGCCCGAGCTTTATTGGCGCCAGCCCGGAGCGGCTGCTGCGGGTCCGGGCGGGCGAATTGGAGACCGAGGCGCTCGCGGGGTCGATCCGGCGCGGCCGGGGTGCCGCCGAGGATTTGGCCTTGGGCGGGGCGCTCCTGCGCAGTGAAAAGGATCTGCGCGAACATCGGGCGGTGGTGGAAGATTTGCGGAGCCGGTTGGCGAAGCTCGGGGTGGAAGTGGGGCCTGCCGCGACGCCGGGCGTGCGGCGCCTCGCAAACGTCCAACATCTCCACACGCGCCTCGCGGGCCCGCTGCCGGTCGGCGTGCACCCGCTCGATGTCGCTGCCGCACTCCACCCGACGCCGGCGGTCGGCGGGGAACCGCGGGAGGGGGCGGCCGAGGTGATCCGCCAGCTCGAAGGCTTTCCGCGGGGGCTCTATGCGGGCGCGCTCGGCTGGTTTGATGCGCGCGGGGAGGG
>JBILWD010000258.1:0-5472 GCA_044370095.1 Opitutaceae bacterium
AGCCTCAAGGGCGGGCGGGGCGGTCGTTCCAGCGCCCCGCGCGGACCGGGCGAGTGACCCTCGGCGCGCGGCCGGTTCACAGGCGCAGGGGCCGCGCGTGGCCGGTCAACTCAAGGTAGCCGCGCCCGAGCTCCGCGCCGTCCGCGCCCTTGATCCGGCACGCCCCTTCCCAGTACGGGATGCCGCCGAGGGCCCCGGTGAGTTCCTGATCCTCGGCCAGCGGCTCGACATCCAGAATCACCTCCGCGCCGGTCGCGGGGTCGGTTGTGCGGACTCGGACGCGGGTGGGGTAGGTGGCGCCGGTGGCGGGGCTGCGCCACGGGCGTTGAATCTCCCACGTGAAGGGCTGGACGCTCGTCCGGCCCGCGGCGTCGACCCACGTGAGGCGCGAGGCCGGGTCGGCCGAGCCGTCGGCCCACCGCAGCCGGTAGAGCATCACCTCACGCCCGTCGCGCAGGTGCACGCTGAGCCAGTCCCAGCCCACTTGGCCGAACCCGAGCTGGCTGCTGCTGAACTCGTGGTCGAGCCACGCCTCCCCGGTGACGGCTATCTCCTCCGGGCCGCTCGGTCCGGCGAGGCGCAGGACGCCGGTCGTGGCGAGACGGGTGAACGTAAGGTAGTGGCTGGCCGCCGCGGCTTCCGCGCCCTTGCGGGACACACCGTCCTCCCCGAACACGACCAGCGGCTTCCGGGCCTCGAGTTGCAACCGCAGCCCCACCTCGGCCCGGATGCCGCCGCGCAGGTCGAGCCGCTCCGGGTCGGCCGGGCCGGCCTCTGGTCGCAGGCGCAGGCTCCAGTCGCCGTTGCGGACGTCGAGGGTCGTGGTCGCGGCGCCGGCCGCCCAGCCCTCGCGGTGCAGGCGCTCCTCGTGGCGGAAGGCGCCGGTGCGCACATCCAGCAGCGCCATATGGGCGAGGAACAGCTGGTCGCGGCCGAAGGAGGCCGTGGGTTCGGTGGCGTGCGGGCGCGGCGCGGCTTGCCGGAAGAACGTCGCCTGGAAGCCGAAACGCCGCTCCGGGTCCGCCACGGCCGCGAGGTGGCCGGTGACGTACCACCACTCGAGCCGGAAATCGGGATGGCTGCCGTGGTCCCGGGGAAAGGCAAACACCCGGCCGGGTTGAGGCAGCGCGAAGCCCGCCGCGTCCGCGGCCGGACCGGACGCCGGCGTCGCGCCCCCGGCGAGCGCGGGGAGCAGGAGCAGCAGCGAGGTGAGGCGAGATTTCATTCGTGGAGGTCCGCGGGCAGGCGGGCGCCCCAGCGGCCGAGGGCGTGGCTCGCGAGCGCCCCGGCGGCGACGATCCCCGCGGCCAGCAGCGCGAGTTGCCCCCACGGGACGACGAAGCCGAGCGTCCAGCCGAAGGATTGCCGGTTGATCACGTGGATGAGCAGCCAGCCGAGCCCAAGGCTGACCGCGAGGCCGGCGAGGGTCGCGACGAGCGCGAGCCCGGCGCCCTCCAAGGCGGTGGCCAAGGCGAGTTCGCCGGGCGTGAAGCCAAGCGCCCGCAGGGTCGTGAGCTCGTCGCGGCGGTCCAGGAGCACGCTGGCGAGGGTCAGCGCGAGTCCCGCGACGGCGACGGCGACGCCGATCACCTCGAGCGCGTGCGTCACCGCGAAGGTGTTCCGGAAGATGCGCAGGATCTCCTCGCGCAGCGCCCCGTTGGTGTAGATGCCCAGCCCGGGATGGCGCCGCAGGAGCTCCGCGCGCACGCCGGAGGGATCCGCCCCTGGTCGCAGGAAGAGTGAGACGCTCGCCGCTTGCTCGTCCCTGAACCACGCCGCGAGGTGCGCGCGCTCAACCAGGAGCGAGCCGCGCTCGTTGCCGTAATCGGCGAACACGCCCGCGACGGTGAGCGTTTTCGTGCCGGCTGGCGTGGGCAGGCGCACGGATTCGCCCTGCCCGACGTGGAATCGCGCCGCGAAGCTCTCGCTCACCAGCGCCAGCCCCGCGTTGCGCGCCGCGTCAAAGGGCGCCTCGTCCCGTGGCGCGAGGAGCCAGGGCAGGTCTGCTCGGCGCCGCAGCAGCGCGAGGTCGGTACCGGAGACGGTGGTCGGGACCCCGCCGATCCGCACGGCGTGGGCCGCGACGATCGCGGCCGCCTCGACCGCCGGATGAGCCGCCAGCGTGCGCCAGGTCTCCGGGGTGATGCGGTTGCGGGTCGAGGCGCTCTGGGCGCCCGCGCTTGAGAGGTACAGGTCGGCGCGCAGGGTCCGCTGGATCCAGTCCTCCACGGTGCGCTCGAAGCTGCCCACGAGGATGGCCATCCCCGCGGTCATCGCGGTCGCGGCCAGAAGAGCCGCCGCGGCGAGCCGGTGGCGGCCCGAGGGGCGGGCGAGGTGGCCGAGCGCCACCCGCGCGGCCGGGTGCAGTTGCCCGCCCGCCCGGGCAAGCCTGGCGAGGCCGCCTAGGACCGGCCCCGCGAGCAGACCGGCGCCGAAGAGGCCCAGCAGGGCCGCCGCGTGGCCACCCAGCGGGAACGCGCCCCCGCCGGCGAGGGGCACGGGCGGCAAGGTGGCGCAGACCCCCGCGATCGCGAGGAGCCCGAGGCCGATGCGCGGCTGCCGGCTCCAGCCGCCCTCGGCCGGGGGCGCGTGCCGGGCCAGGGCCTGCGCCGGCGGGATTCGTGCCGCCGCCCGCGCTGGACCCCAGCCCGCGACCATGCTCGCGCCGAGGGCCAGCGCGAGCCCGAGCAGAACGTCGGCCGCGTCCGGCCGTGCGGAGGATACGCTGGTCGCGTAGTAAAGCGCGTTCACGGTCTGGCCCACGGCGCGCACCGCGACCTGCGCGCCCGCCCAGCCGAGGGCCACACCCAAGGTCCCGCCGGCCGCGCCCAGCACCGCCGCCTCGATCAGCCACGCGCGCCGGATCACCGCCTCCTCGACGCCCAGCGAGCGCAGGACGGCCGTCTCCGCACGCCGCCGCACGACCGCGCCGTCGAGCGCCTGGAAGATCAGGTAGAGCCCCACCAGCAGCGCCAGCAACGAGAGGACGGTGAGGTTGTAGCGGAACGCCCGGGTCATCTCGGCCGCGGTCTCGCGGCGCGCCCCCGGGGTCGTCACTTCCCAGCGCGGCTCCGCTCCGGCGAGGCGCGTGAGTAGCGCGCCTACCTCGGCCTGCCGTTCCGCGCGGCGCGGGCCCGCGGCGACGATCACCTCTACGCGATCCAGTTGCCCCGGGCGGCCGGTGAGCCGCTGGAGCTCGGGCAGGTCGAGGACAATGAGGCCCGGCGGCGGGGCGGGACCTCCCGGCGCGGCCGGAATCACGCCGGCCACGGGCAGGCGGTGCACGCGTTCGTGGATGAGCAGCTCGAGGACGGCCGCCTGGCCGGCTGGCTGGGCAAGGTCGGGGCTCACCCACAGCTGAGGTCCCGCCCGGAACCGGTTCCAAAACTCCGCCGCATCGCCGCCGGCTCGGTCCGTCCCCGCCGCGTCGCCGCCGAGCAGCCGCGCCCCCGGACCGCCCGCCTGGGCGAGGTTAGCGAGGGCGATCAGGTCGAGGCCGAGCACCGTGTAGGCCGGTCGGCCGAAGCCGGGGGCGGCGCTCTCCGGCGCGGGTGGCGCGGCCGTGGTCTCCACGACCGGCAGCAGTTGCACCGGATGGTCCGCCAGCGCGGCTTGCAGTTCCGCGAGCACCGTCTCGGGCAAGGTTCCGGCGGGCGGCTGCAACACCCAGTCGCTGCGGCCGGCGAGGGCTTCGGTGAAGTGGCTGAAGCTCGCGACGGCCGCCCGGTTCGCCAAGCGGATCGCCAGGAACACGGCCACCCCCAGCGCCACGATCGCCACCAGCGCCGCCGTCTGCCGCGGCGCCAGTTGGGCGTGCCGGAGCGTGAAGCGCGCCAGCAGCAGCGCGAGGACCGGCCGCGTGCCGCTCATCGTTCGATGGACCCGTCGCGCAGGCGGATCCGCTCGTGGCAGACGGCCGCCGCCTCCTCGCTGTGGGTCACGAGCACGAGCGCCGTGCCCGTCTCGTCGGAAAGCTCCCGCAGCAGCGCCAGCACGCGCGCGCCCGCCGCGGAGTCGAGGTTGCCCGTCGGCTCATCCGCCAACAGGAGCGCCGGCCGGTGCACCAGCGCCCGTGCCAGCGCCACCCGCTGCTGCTCCCCGCCGGAAAGTTCGCCGGGCCGCGCCCCCGCTCGTGCCTCGAGCCCAACGCGCGCCAGCAACGCCGCGACCCGCGCCTCTCGCTCGGCGCGCGGCACCCCGAGCAGTTGGAGCGGCAATTCCACGTTCTCGGCCGCGCTCAGGGTGGGTAAAAGGTGGAAGAATTGAAACACGGTCCCGATCCGCTCCCGCCGCAGCCGCGCGAGTCCCGCCGGGTCCGCCCCATCGAGCGTCCGGCCCTGCAGCCACACGCGGCCCGCGTCCGGCCGATCGATGCCCCCCAGGCAATTGAGCAGGGTCGTCTTGCCGCTGCCGGAAGGGCCGGTCAGCGCCACCCGCCGGCCGGCGGCCACCGTGAAGGACACGCCGCGGAGCACCGGCCGGCCCCCGTAGGCCTTGACCACGTCTTGCACGACCAGGGCGCCGGCGGCGGCCGGGGAGGGAGGAGCGGAAGACGGTTCGTGGGCGGGCACCCCCTTGGTACGGACGAACTCCGCGCCGGACGCGAATTTTCCCGGGCCAGCGTTGCGTTTTGAGCGCCCGGCCGCAGCGTCACTTCTAGGCCCCTCGGGTCGTCTTTCGGACCGTGCGCCGCTTTACCTCCCCAACCCTGCTCGTCGCCCTCGCGTTCACCCTGCCTGCCGCGGGGCTGGCCGCGGCGCGCCCGGCGGAGACGCTGGCCGCCTACCACGGCCGGGTGCGCCCGATCCTCGAGAAGCACTGCTACGACTGCCACGGCAACGGCATCGCCAAGGGCGGGGTCACCCTCGACGCCTTCGCCTCCGACGCCGAGGTCACCGCCCGGCCGGAGCTGTGGCACGCGGTGCTGCGCAACGTGCAGGCCGGCCTGATGCCGGTACACGAGGAGGGGGTCGCTCGGCCCTCGCCGGAGGAGACCCGCACCCTCGCCGAATGGATTAAGTACGGGGCGCTCGCCATCGACCCTGCGCACCCCGACCCCGGGCACGTCACGGTGCGCCGCCTCAACCGCGTCGAGTACCGCAACACCATCCGCGACCTGCTGGGGTACGATTTCAACAGCGAGGTGGAATTCCCCCCGGACGACAGCGGGGGCGGTTTCGATAACAACGGCGAGGTGCTCACAGTCTCCCCGCTCCTTCTCGAGAAGTACCTCGCGGCGGCTGAGACGATCGTCGAGAAGGCTGTCCCACGCGTGGCCCGCGTCCTCAAGGAGCGGACCTACTCGGGACGCGAATTCCGCGCCGAGGGCGGTGGACCTTCCGGCGACCAGCTCAACGCGCGCCGTGCCGTCACCGTCACGCGGGCCCTGACGGTCGACACCGCGGACCGCTACCGGATCGTCTTCGAGCTCGAGACGCGGGGAACGTTCGACTTCGACCCGAGCCGCTGCCG
>JBILWD010000259.1:0-5451 GCA_044370095.1 Opitutaceae bacterium
CCGGTGGCGGCCACCCGTCGCGGATCGAGATTCCAAGCGGCGGCTCGGCTGCGGAGGAATTGGACCGCGCGGGCGGCGTCGGCGAGCGGCCAGGCGACGGGCGGTTCCACCCCGGCGCGCATCGCTTGGGTAGTGAAGCGGTAGTTGGCCGAGGCAACGGAAATGCCGGCGGCGAGGTAGCGCTCGAGGCCGGCGACCTTCGCCTTGTCGCCGCGGACCCAGCCGCCTCCGTGCAGGTGCAACACGAGCGGCGTGGGCCGCGCGGAGGGGGCGAGCCAGAGGTCGAGGACCTGACGCTCGTGGCTCCCGTAGGCTACGTTGGCGTGCGTGGGTGGCGGCGCCGGCGGCTCAGGGGGCGCCGGCGGGTTGGCGGCGGGCGCAGGAGGTGAGAGGACGAACAGCAGGGCAAAGCGGATGAGGGACAACATCGGGGGGGGCGGGGAGCGTGTCGCGGATCGGAGGGAGGCGGCAAGTCCTCGTCCGGTTCGATCTTCCGGCGGGGGGCGCAGAACTCTCGGGTTGCCCTGCGCCGGCCGTCGCAGCCACAGTCGGGGACGATGACTCCCCCGGTCGCCGCCGCCCCTTACAACGCCACCGTCGTGGGCCGCGAGCCCCTCAACGCCCAGTTATTGATCCTGCGGGTCCGGCCCGACGCGGGGGAGTTCAACTTCACCCCGGGGCAGTTCGCGGTGCTGGGGCTGGCGGGGCGGGAGCCGCGCGTCGCGGACGCGTTGCCGGAGGACACGGCGCCCGAGCCGGACAAGCTCATCCGCCGCGCGTACAGCATCGCCTCCTCGAGCCTGGAGCGGGATTACGTGGAGTTTTACCTCGCGCTGGTCGCGAAGGGCGGGCTCACGCCGCGGCTGTTTGCCCTACCTCACGGCGGGCGCGTGTTCCTCGGGCCCAAGGCGAGCGGGCTCTTCACCCTCGACCGCGTGGCGCCAGGGAAGGCCGTGATCCTCGTCGGCACCGGCACGGGCCTGGCGCCCTACGTCTCGATGCTCCGCACGGCGCTCATCGCCGACAGCACCCGCCGGTTCGTCGTGCTGCACGGGGCTCGGTGCAGCTGGGATCTGGGCTACCGGGCGGAACTGGAGACCCTCGCGCGGATCCGGCCAAACTTTACCTACATCCCGTCGATCACGCGCGCGGAGCAGGACCCGCACTTCCGCGGTCAGGTCGGGCGGATTCCGAAGATTCTGGAACAGGGGATCGTGGAGCAGCGCGCGGGCGTGCGGCTCGATCCCGCGGCGGCGGACGTTTTTCTGTGCGGCAACCCGGAGATGATCTCCTCGGTGCGGGGCCTGCTTGAGGCTCGCGGGTTCACCCCGGACCACGGCAAGCAGTCCGGGACGATGCACGTCGAGGAATACTGGTGAGGCGCCAGCCGCGGCGCGCGGTTCAGGGCACCTCGTAGACCTCGACCAGCGCGGTGCCGGCACCGGGGCCCGTGACCTGAGCGGTGTAGCTGCCCGGCGGGAGAGTGAGCAGGAGCATCGCGTCCGTGCTGTCCGCGGCAATGGGGCGGAAGGCGCCGACCGCCTCGCCCGCGGCGGCCAGTTGCGGGTCGCCGCCCCAGTTGTCGTTGCCGGCGATGCGGCGCGACGCGCCGTCGAACAGGGCCAGCCGCGGGTCGCCGAGCACCTGGGACGCGGGCAGGCCGAACGGCGTGAGCGACGGGCCCATCGCCCGCACCAGCACGGTCCGGGCCGTGCCTCCACCGAGGACGAAGCCCGCGGTGAGGACCGTGCCCGCGGGAATTGGCTGCAGGACAGAGACGTTGACCAGCCGTGGCGTGGCGGGCGCGAAGGCTGAGCCGGGAGTGGCGTCGAACAATTCCGCGAGGACGGCGCCCGCGGGCGTGCCGTTCGCCTCCACCACAATGCTATAGGGCCGGGGGGCGAGGGCGGGGCGGTGCAGCGCGGCGTCGCGCGAACCCGCGCCGAGCCCGAAGGCCCCGGCGGCCTCGAAGATTGCCGCGAGGCCGGGCTCCGTGCCCCAGTCGTCGTTCGCGCCCACGGGGGCGGCGCCAATCAGCTCGAGGCGCGGATCGGCCAGGACGTCGTCGAGCCCGAAGGCGGCGAGGCCCGGCCCGATGGCGCGGACGAGGAGCGGCTTCGTACCGGTGGTGCCGGCCCCGCCGAGGACGGTGCCGACGGTGAAGGACGGCGCGGCGGCCGAGAGCCGCGTGAGGATGGAGAGGTTGGCGAGGCGGCCGGGCGCGGCGCCCGCGGCGAGGGAGAGGGTGGCGCCCGCCGAGGTCGCGGTGCCGCCGGCGTTCGTCGCCACGCAGGTGTACGCGCCGGCGTCGGCGGGCCCGGCGTTGCGTAACACCAGCGTGCCGCGGGTGGCGCCCGCCAGCGCGGTGCCGTTGCGGCGCCACTGGTAGAGCGGGGCGGGGCTGCCCTCGGCCTCCGCGCGGAAGACGACGGTGCTGCCGGCGGAAATGGACTGGCCCTGCGGTTGCAGGGTGAAGGTGGGGGTGGTCACGGCGGGTGCCACGGTCAGCGGGGCGTCGGCGCTGGCCACTACGCCCCCGCTGTTACTCACCTCGACCGAGTAGATCCCGGCGTCCCCGGGCTGGACGTCCGTGAGCGTGAGGGTGTCGCTAGGGGTGGCGATCCCGAGGGCGACCCCGTTGCGGCGCCAGAGGTGGTAACGCGGGGTGGAGCCGGTCGCGGTGACCGTGAAGGCGGCGGTCTGGCCCGTGCGGGCGGCGAGGGGCTGGGGCTGGCGCACGATCACGGGGGCGACGGCGCGGGTCGTGACGTTGAGGGCCATCGTGCTGGTAACCGAGCCGCGGGCGTTGGTGACGGTCACGCTCCAGATGCCGCTGCTGACGGTGGCGACGTTGCTGAGGGTCCACGCGGCGGTGGAGACGCCCTGGATCGCGCCGTTGCGCCGCCACTGGTAGGTGAAGGGGGCGGTGCCGGAGACGCCGACGACGAAGTCCACCGCGTCACCCTCGACCGGGTTCTGGTCGACGAGCGGCAGGGTGAGGCGGGGGGCGACGGCTCCGTCCGCGGAGGCGTAGAGGAAGGCGGCGCCGGCGCGGTCGTCGTCGGTGAGCGCATCCGTGTCGCCCGAGCGACTGTTCATAATCGCGGAGACGAATTGCCCGGCCTCGTCGGGGTGCCCGAGGCCGAGGGCGTGGCCGAACTCGTGGAGCGCGACGCGGATGAATTCCGCGTTGAGGCTGCCCGCGGGGTGGCGGAGCGGGCCGCGGTAGGCGTCCCAGGCGTACTTCGTGTTGAAAATCACGTCGCCCTCCGTGCGGCGGGTGCCGACGCGCCAGATGGTGTTGACCGCTAGGGTGGAGTCGCCGAAGGGGCGGCCGAAGATGTCGCCGCGGAAAAGAACGTTGTTCACCCCGTTGCCGTCCCCGGCGGGTAGCGTCGAGTCGAGAACCCACGTGAACTTGGTGCGCACGAGGGAGCGGTTCCATTCGGCGAGGAGGTCCGCCGCGAGGGCGTTCCAGCCGCGCGGGTCGCCGGCGGGGGCGCCCGGGCCGAGTTGGAGGTGCATCTGGATGTTGCCGTCCGGCCAGACGGGGCTGCCGCCGACCGGGATGAAGGCGGGGGCGGGCAGCGCCGGGGCGAGCGCGGCGAGGAGGAGGGCGAGTTGGGTCCGCATCGTCAGGGGGTGTGGATGCGGGTGGCGGCGCGGCGGACGTGACCGGCGAACTCCGCCGGGGAGAGGGGGCGGCCGCCGGGGGCGCGGGCCGCCACTGGCACGGTGGAAGGGGCGAGCAGCGGCAGGGCGACGTCGTCGACCCGGTGGAGTGGCCGGCCGTTGTCGCGCGCCACGAATTCCGCGCCCTGAGCGTCGCGGAGGATCCGGTAGCGGCCGTGGCCCATCGCGACGAGCGGGCAGATGGCGGGGGCTCCGGCGGTGACGAAAACGATGTCCTGCGACCCGGGCTCGAAGCGGGGCATCCCGCTGACTTCCAGCGAGAGCTCGCCGACGGCGCCGCCGAGGAACTCGAGGGTCAGCAGCGGCGGTGGCACGCCCTTGATGGCTTCGAGCACGCGGAATGTGACGCGGGTGAAGATCGCGCGGTCGGCGCCGCGGGTGACGAGCGTGGCCTCCTGGCCGACCACTTCGCCGCGGAACACGAGGCCTGCGCGGTCGACGAGGCCTTCGAAGTCCGGCGGCACGACCGTGGTGGCGCGGCCGGGCAGCGCCAGCGAACAAAGGAGGAGGAGGGTGGGGAGCCACGCCGGGCGGGGCCGGGGAAGGGCGGCGATCATCGGATCGTTTCGGTTTAGGCGGGGGAGGCCCCGGCCGCAATCCCGCCGGCGATTTTCCCGCCGCGCCGGGATTGCCTTGGGGCTTCCGGGTGGTTTGCTCGCCGCTCCTATGAACGCGCTTGGCATCGATATCGGCGGGTCCGCCATCAAGGGCGCCCCGGTGGACACCCGCAACGGCAAGCTGCTCGCGGAGCGGCATCGCATCGAGGTGGACGTGGGAACTTCCCCCGCGGTGATGGCCAAGGCGGTCGGCGCCATCGCGGCGCACTTCAATTGGAAGGGCCCGGTCGGGGTCGGCTTCCCCGGGGTCATCCAGGGCGGTACCATCTGGACCTCGGCCAACCTGCATCCGGGCTTCATCGGGTGTGACGGCGCGCGGCTCTTCGGCAAGGCGACGGGTTGCCCGGTGGCGATGATCAACGACGCGGCGGCAGCGGCGATCGCCGAGATGCGCTTTGGGGCGGGCAAGGGCTTTATGGGCAAGGCTTTGCTCATCACGCTGGGTACCGGGATTGGCACCTGCTTGGCCTACCAAGGCGTGGTTGTTCCCCTCGAGTTGGGCCACTTCCCGTGGAAGCGTGGGAAGGACGCTGAGAAGTACTGCTCGGCCGCGGTGCGCGACCGCAAGGAGCTCTCGTGGGACGAGTGGGGCGGGCGCCTCAGCGATTTTCTGGTGGAGCTGGAGCGGCTCCTTTGGCCCGAGATGATCGTGGTCGGCGGCGGCGTGAGCGCAAAGCACGAGAAGTTCTTTCCGCACCTCAAGGTGCGCGCCGCGCTCAAGCCCGCCCGCTTTCTCAACCAGGCCGGGATCGCCGGCGCCGCGATGTGGGCCACCGAGGCCCGCTGATCTGCGGGCCCGGCTGCAACTTTTTCCCGCGTGGGGGGTTCGAGGAATCCTCCCACCTGTTCCCGTTGCTTGCCTCCCGGCCTCCGCCGGGGTTGGTTGGCGGGTCTCCGGCCGCCTTTCCCTGCTCCCTTTCCCGTTACTATGACCTCTCCCTCCCCTTCCGCTCCCCGGCGATCCCGGCGCGTTTGGATTTTCGTCGCCGTCGCGATCTTGCTCGCGGGGGGTGGCGGTTACGCCTATCGCCAGCGTGCCCAAAGCGGCGGGCCGGTCATCACGGTGACCACGGAGAAGGCGGAGGTGCGCACGTTGACTCAGGTGGTGACCGCTTCGGGCAAGATCCAGCCGGAGGTCGAG
>JBILWD010000049.1:0-16009 GCA_044370095.1 Opitutaceae bacterium
TGGCAGTCCGCGCACTTTGCCCGGTAGATGCCAGCCCCGGCGTCAGCGGTCAGCTTGGCCGCGGGATCGCGCTGGCACCCCGCCGCCGCAAGGGCCGCCCCCAGCAGGAGGCTGAGCGCCGGCAGGAGCCGCGGGGGGGTCGGAACCATCCCTGATCGACACCGCTGGCCGCCGGGGCCGTCAAGGCCGCTTTGCACCCGCCGCCGACCCCCTCGACCGCAGGAAAATCCCCTCGACACCCCGGGCCACGGCGCCGGAGCTTCGACCACCCCCTTCCCCCGCCTCCCCCGCCCGCACCCCGGACTGGCTGGCGCCCCCCGCTTCCCCTACCCCGCGATGAACCCGCTCTGCCGCCGGCTGCTCCCCACCCTCCTCGCCCTGCTCTCCCTCGCTGTCCCGACGCTCGCCGCCGCGGACGCCGAGGCGGTCATTGTGGGCCAGGTCAGCAACCGCGCCACGGGCGCGAACCTGCAGGGCGCCCTCGTCACGCTCGACGGCACGGATCGCTCCGCCCTGACGGACGCCGAGGGCGTCTACCGCCTCCGGCTGCCGGCCGGCACCCACGCGCTCACCCTCTCCTACGCCGGTCTCGACCCGGAGCGCTTCACCCTCACCGCCGCCGCGGGCGCGACCCTCCGCCGCGACGCAACGCTCACCACCGCCATCTACCAGCTGAGCGCCTTGGTCGTGGCCACCGAGCGCGAGGGCAACGCGCTCGCCCACACGCAGCAGCGCCACGCGCCCAACGTGAAGAACATCGTCTCCTCCGACGCCTTCGGCGCGCTCTCCGGTAACCCCGCAGAACTCCTCGAGCGCCTCACCGGAGTCGTGGTCGACCGCGTCGGCGGCGACGCCCGCTTCATCAGCATCCGCGGGATCGCCGGCGCCCTTAACTCGGTCCAGATCGACGGAAACCGTCGCGCGGCCGCCGAGAGCCGCGGCCTCCAGTTCGAAAGCATCGGTTCCGACCACATCGAATCGATGGAACTCGTGAAGGCCCCCACGCCGGATATGGACGCCGACGCGATCGGCGGGACGGTGAACCTCCGCTCCCGCAGCGCCTTCGACGTGAACGGGCGGCGCTTCACCTACTCGGTGGGCGGCCTGATCGGCGCCCGGCGCTACCGCGCCCCCCTGCCCGCCGGTACACTGCACTTCTCCGACGTGTTCAACGCCTTCGCCGGCCGCCGCAACCTCGGGATCTCGTTCAGCGCCAACTTCCGCCAGCACCTCGCGGCGATGGACCTGACCACGATGAATTACCAGAACACCACCGCGAGCCCGGCCTACCTCTACAGCCTTGCCTACGACGGCCGGACCAGCCTCCGCACCCGCTGGGGCGCCGGCCTCAAAGTGGATTACAAACTCGACGAGGCCCGCGCCGTGTTCGCGAACTTCACCTTCTCCCCCCACTCCGAGCGCGCAACCGTACCGGTCACCACCGTCGCCACCGCCCAGACCGTCGCCACCCTTAACGCCCAAGGTCAGCCGACCGGCACCGGCGCCATCCTGCCCGGCTACACTGACGACCGCACCGAGGCCCGCGCCCTCGCCGCCTCTACCGTCGGCCTCTCCACGCTCCGCCGCGTGCGCGACGTCAACGCCTACTCCGCCCAACTCGGCGGCCGCCACCGCGGCGCCCGTTCACTCCTCGACTACGATCTGTCCTATTCGTTCTCGGACGTGCAGGACTTCCCGTGGACCGGCACCGCAACGCTGCGCAACGTGGGCTGGATCCTCGACCGCGCCGCCGGCGACCGGTGGGCCCCGGCCCTCAAGTACACCGCCGGTCCCGACCCCGCCAACCTCGACCTCTACACGGATAACCTGCTCACCCACACCCGCATCCCGGTCACCAGCCGTATCCTCGGCGCACAGGTAAACTACCGGCACGAGCTCGGCCTCGCCTTCCCCGCCTTCGTCAAGGCCGGCGCGCGCGTGCGGCGCGAGGAGTTGCGGCGTGAGAACCTCAGCCGCCGCTGGCGCTTCGCCGGGCGCGACAACCTCCTCAATAGCGGCGACGAGAACCTCGCTCAGTTCCGCGACACCGCGCTCTCCTACCGGCCAATGCACGGCCGCTACCCGGGCGGACCCTTCCTCTCCGCCGACGCGATGCGCGCGGGTCTCGCGGCCAATCCCTCGGCCTGGCCAGAGGACGTCGCCTTCGGCACGATGAACCCGCTGGTAGGGCGGCAACGCGCGACCGAGGAAGTGCAGGCGGCCTACGCCCTCGGCCAAGCCCGGCTGGGCCGGCTCACCGTACTCACGGGGGTGCGGCTCGAGACGACGGCCGTGGAGGCGGAGGGCGCGGTCAGCCAGCTTACGGCGGCTGAGCGGGCCCGCCGCGCTGCATTCACCGGGCCACTCACGAACGAGGAGATCCTGCGGCGCAACCTCGCGCAATACGGGGGCCGGCGCACGGCGGCCCGGGACTACCAGCACGTGTTCCCCGGCCTGCACCTCAAGCACGAACCG
Organism: Opitutaceae bacterium; assembly: GCA_044370095.1. Lineage (GTDB taxonomy): Bacteria > Verrucomicrobiota > Verrucomicrobiia > Opitutales > Opitutaceae > ER46. Next base: position 2,476 of record JBILWD010000049.1, read on the forward strand.
CTCCGCGGGCTGCAGCTGCGCGCGAGCTATTCCACCGGCATCGGCCGGCCCGCGTTCGCTAGCATCATCCCCAACGATACCATCGACGACGACGCCCGCGTTCTCACGGTCAACAACACCGGCCTCCGGCCTCAGTACGCGGTCAACCTCGATGCCGGGGTGGACTACTATTTCGAACCAGTCGGGCTGGTCTCGGTGGGCGTGTTCCGGAAGAACCTGACCGACTTCATTTATCCCACAACGGGGCAGGCGATCGCTGCCGGGCCGGATAATGGGTTCGAGGGCAACTACGTGGGCTACGAGCTGCGTTCTCAGGCCAACGGCGGCTCAGCGCGGGTCGAGGGCTTCGAAGCCTCCTACCAGCAACAATTCACCTTCCTGCCCGGCGCCTGGGGCGGCCTCGGCGCGTTCGCCAACTATACCCGACTCACGACCGAGGGTGACTACGGGGTCCGCGGGGCCGTGCAAACCACGGGCACACTGCCCGGCTTCACCCCCAGCGCGGCGAACCTCGGGCTCTCCTATATCCGCGGACGCTGGAACCTACGCGCCGCCTACGGGATCGCCGGCGAGATCCTGATGGCCTACAACGCCGCCCCCAACCTCCGCCGCTACCGCCTCGCCTCGCACCGCGTCGAATTGAAGCTGAATTTCCGCCTCAATCGTTCCTACGACGTGTACCTCGACGCGTACAACCTCACCAACGACCGGCAGCGCGAGGTCTGGGGCGTCCACGGCCGGCCGCGCACGATTCTCGACCGCAACGACCCGCAGTTCCACTTTGGCCTTAACGGCCGCCTCTGAACGTTCCCGTGATGCTCCCCCGCCCGCCCGCCCGCCCTTGGCTCCGTCCCGCGCTGCTGCTCGCGGCCTTCCTCCCGCTCTGGCCAGCACCGGCGGCCGAGGCCGGTGGCCGTCCCGCGGCGCTCGGCTTTCCCCTGACCCCGGCGTTCCGCGGCGAGGGCCAGTGGACCACCGTCCCCGCCTTCCCCAACGTCACCTTCCGCAACCCGGTGGTACTGGAGCCCGAACCGGGCACTGACCGGCTCCTGATCGGCGAACTCGAGGGCCTGATCGTGGCGGTTTCGGACCGCGATCGCCTCTCGCCGGAACGGACCGTCGTGCTCGACCTAACCGGCCAGACTCAGGGTGGCTTCGACAGCGGCGTGCTCGGCTTGGCCTTTCACCCGGAGTACGGCCGCGCCGGCTCACCGAACCGGGACTACGTCTACATTCTCTATTCCTACAACGACCAGCCGATCCGCGTCGGCCGGCCGGAACCCACCACCGTCACCTGGACCCGCGTCTCGCGCTTCACGATGGACCGCGCCGCCGGCACGCTGCGGCCAGACTCGGAACAGGTGCTGATTCACCAGCGGAAACGGATGATCTTCCACGTGGGCGGCGGGATGTTTTTTCACCCGCGCGACGGCTTTCTCTACCTGGCGATGGGGGACGAGGGCGCGCAGCAAGACGGCTACCGGAACTCGCAGCGCATCGACCTAAACCTCTTCTCCGGGGTCCTGCGGATCGATGTAGACCAGCGCGGGGGCACAGTCAGCCACCCCATCCGGCGCCAGCCGCGCGACGGCACGACCGCCCACTACTCCATCCCCAGCGATAATCCCTTCGTGGGCACCCCCGACGCACTCGAGGAATTCTACGCGATCGGGTTGCGCAGCCCGCACCGGATGACCCACGACCCGGTCGATGACCTCGCGTGGATCGGCGAGATCGGGCAGGCCCGGCGCGAGGAGATCGAGGTGCTGCGCATCGGCCGCGCGCCGCAGAACTTCCAATGGGCCGTGCGCGAAGGCACCCAACCCGGTTTCCTGCCCGGCCCCGAACGCCCCCTCGGCCTCTGGACGGGACCGGTCTGGGACTACGGCCGCGACCAAGGGCGCTCGGTCATCGGCGGCTACGTCTACCGCGGACGCCGGCATCCCTCGCTCGCCGGCAAGTACCTCTGCGCCGATTTCGCCAACGGCCGGATCTGGGCCCTTTCCTACGCCGTCGAGCCGGAGCGGATCGCCGTGACCGGCGTCGAGCTACTGGCCACCGGCCCGGGCTTCCGCAATTACCACGGGGGAGTCGGCGGCATCACCTCCTTTGGCCGCGACCACGCGGGCGAGCTGCTGGTCCTCCGCCACGGCCTCCGCACCCGGATCGAGCAGCTCGCCGAACGCGGGCCGGCTCCCGGCAACGTGCCCGTCGCCCTTTCCGCCACCGGCCTATTCTCCAACCTTACCCCGCTGACGCCCGCCGCGGGCCTCGTGCCCTATGAGGTGATCGCGCCGCAGTGGTTGAACGGCGCGCGCGCCCGCCGCTGGATCGCCCTACCTGAGGGCCGCCGGATCACCTTCCATCCCGACGCCGATTGGCGCTTCCCGCCGGGCACGGTGCTGGTGCAACAGGTGGACTGGATGAAGGACGCGCGCCGGCCCGAACAGACATCGCGCCTCGAGACTCGCGTGCTGGTCGCACAGGAAGACGGCGCCTTTTACGGCCTCAATTACCGGTGGGACGCAGCGGGGCGCGACGCCACGCTGGTGGAAAACGACGACGAGCGCGCCACCCTCGACCGGCTGGACGAGAAGGGGGCCCGGACGCGGGTCCTTTGGGCGCATTCCAGCTCCGAGAGCTGCAGCCAGTGCCACTCGCAGGGGGCCGGGTACGTCCTCGGCCTCAAAACCCGCCAGCTCAACCGTCCCGTCGCCGGCCCCGACGGCACGCCCCGGAACCAGCTCGAGGAATGGGCCCGCCGGGATTGGCTGGACCCGCTGCCCGGCCCGGACCCAGCGCGCAATCTCCGGCAGCACGCTGCCATCGAAGATCCGGCCGCCGCTCCCGAGGCCAAGGTCCGGGCCTACCTCGACGCCAATTGCGCGCATTGCCACAATTCCGCGCCAATTCCCGCCGCTTGGCGCGGCAACTCGAACCTGCCGCTCGCCGATCAGCTCTTAGTTTTCGGCCCGTTAGTCGGCCCAGATTCCGGCGGCCATCGGCACGTCCTAGCGCCCCGCGACCCGGATGGCTCCGACCTATTCCACCGCGTCAGTGGAAACGTTATCGGGCAGCGGATGCCGCCTTTGGAATCGGACTCCGTGGACCGGCCCTTCGTCGCGCTGCTCCGGGAGTGGATCGACGCGTTGCCGCGCCCGGAGACCTCGCCGCCAGTCGCGCTGGCGGCGGAGTTGCAGGACGACGGGCGGCTGCTCGTGCGTTTCAACGAGGCGGTGCGGGCGGGCGACGGCACGGGCGGCGCGGAGCGGGCGGCAGCGTACCAGCTGGGCGGGGGCCCGGCCGTGCTCGGCGCCACCCTCGGAGCCGACCGCCGCACGGTGACGCTGCGGACGGCTCCCTTGGCCGCGGGAACGCTCCCGGTACTGCGGATCGAAGGGGTGGCGGACCGCGCAGACACCCCCAATCTGTCCCAGCCACATGATCTCCCGATCACCCGCGCCCCAGCCCGCCTGAGCGCCGCGCCCTGAAGGGAAGCGACGGGGAGTCCGGCTCAAAACACATCCACCACCGCCACCCGCGCGCCTTCCGTCCAGATGCCGATCAGCTGGCACCGGATGGACTCGGCCGGAATGCCCGTCAGCCGCGCCACCGCGTCGCGGTAGGCCGTCAGCTGCGCCACGTAACGCTCGCGGAGCTCCGCCTCCGTCCCTCCCCGGGTCGTCTTGTAGTCGAGGATCACCGCGCCCTTCCCGGGGGTGATGCAGACCCGGTCGAACACGGCGGGCACAATCTCGGTCTGCCCATCGGGCAACGTTTGGTAGATCGCCGCCTTGCGCTCGACCCACAGTAGCTTGCCCTCCAAGTCCCCGACCAGCGCCTGGCGGATCGCCGGATCGCCTAGGCACGCCCGGATGCGTTCGAGCGCCTGCGCGTGGACCTCCTCCTGGCCGGGAGGCGCGGGAAGGGCTTCCAGCTCCCGCCGGAAGGCATCCGCATCGCGCCCCAGCCGCGCGAACAACGCGTGCAGATAGGTGCCGAACACTTTGCCCCGTAACTCGGAGGTTTGCGGGGCCCACGGGGCCTCCCCGGTGGCCGTATGCGCGGACGGCTGCCGGCGCCGCGGACGCACCGCCACCGCGAAATCATCCCAGCCGGGCGCCACCGAATCCGTCGCCTCCCCCGCCGCCGCCGGTGCCCCAAGCTTGGCCGCAAAGGCCTTGGTCCAGCCCAGATCGTCCGGTGCAGAGCCATCCGTCCACGCCACCTCCGCACCGGGATCGTCGGGCGGCAGCGGCGCCGGGTTACGCCAGCCGCGCGTGGTCCGGCTCAAACTCGACTCCACAAAGCAGGCGAAGTCGTGGCGGCCCTCGTTGGCCTCGCTCTCAAAGTGCGTCTCCGCTCCCTCCGTCAGCTTCTTCGCGGAAAGCCGATCGGTCATCAGCACGAGTCGAACCTTGGCCCGCGTCATGCCTACATAGAGCCGACAGAGGCTGCCATAAGCCGACTCCGCGCGCAGGGCATCGATCGCGTCCCGCAGGACGGGCACGTGCTCCGCGAATGCCCGATTCATCCCCGCCAGAATCCACGCCGGCCGGAACAGGCTCTCATCGTAGATGCTGCCCGTCACGGCGCCGTCCCGCTTCTCCATCATCGCCGGCGTCAGGTACAGCAACCCACCCCGCAAGTCCGCCATCCGGTGCTGCGCGTCGTTCAGGCACGGCAGATACACCATCCCGTACTCCAACCCCTTCGCCCGGTGGATGGTGATGACTTGGACCGCATTGGCCATCGCCTGATCGCGCAAGTGCGTGCCTTCAGCGTAAGCGATGAAGTCCGCCAAGTCCCGCCGCCCCGTCGTGTCATAGTCCGCCGCCACGGCACGGAACTGCCGCAACCGCTTTTCCACGAACTCATTGGTCGAGTCCTGCGCGAGCGAGCCCACCAGCCAGTCCACCACCGCCTCCGCCCCCCGCGCCGCAAAAAGGGCCGCGATCCGCCGGGTAACCTTGCCCCAGTCCGGTTGGCCGGTCTCATCCGCCACAAGGCGACGCGCGGTCGGGGACATCCAGGCAAGCCCGCTCGCGAGGGCATTTTCCGGGTGCGCGGTCACCTCGATCAACGCGAACAAGCCCGCCGTCACGGGGTTGTCCCGCACCACCGCCACCGACGCCTCGTCCGTGGCCTCCACGCCGCACCGCCGGAGGGTCTCGGCGATCACCCGCGCCTGCTGATTGCTGGAGACTAAGACCGCGCACGTGACCCCCGGGCGCAAGCCCCGCGGCATCCCCGGCCGGGCCTCGGCCAACACCCCGCTGCGCTCGAGATCGCCGGCCATCCACTTCGCGTGCCGCTCCGGCATACTCCCACCGGCTTCCCCCGGGTCGCCGCCGTTGCCGTCCTCGCCGTCACCCGCGGAAGGTTTCCCCAACCGCACCCACTCCGCGCGACCCACCGGAGGCGCCTCCGGATGCGCCCGCTGCTCCTGAAAGACCTGATCCCAGTCGCTCGCCGCCAAGGGGGAAAAGAAGCGACCCAGCTCCCGGCCCCCGAGGCTCTCCAGCAACGCGTTGACCATCGTCAGTACCGCGGGCGAACAGCGCCGCGTCTCATTCATTGCCGCACTCACCCCGTTCGCCCGAATCATCGCGTCCACCCGGTGGAGCAGCTCCCGGTTCCCCTGGCGCCACTCATACAGCGACTGCTTGGTGTCGCCGACCACGAACACGCTCCGATCCTCCCCCGCCGTCCCCACGATCTCATCGAGGTTCCGCCGCAGAACATCGTACTGCCGCGTGCTGGTGTCCTGAAACTCGTCCAGCAGCCAGTGCTTCACCTTCGCATCGAGGCGGAAATGGATGTCCTCCAACGCCGCCGCCACGTCCTCCCGCCGCCCCAGCGGGCTCAACCACTCGTTCAGCAGGACCGCATAATCCGCAAAACTCAGCCGCCCCTTGCGGCGGACCTCGGCATCGTACGCCCGCTCAAAGCCCGTCAGGCAGGCGTGCAGGGCCTTCGTCCGCCGCACCGCCGTGCGCACCGCCAGACTAATCAGCGCCTGCACCACCCGCCGCGCCGCCGCCACCTCGGCGGCATCCAGCCGCACCTCCTGTTTGTAATAACTGATGCCCCACTCCGTCCGCGTCTCGTCCAGCACCGGAGCGTACCGCTGCAGGAAGCCTGCCAGCTTGCCCGCATCCAGCTCCGCGATCCGGCCGACCCGGGCCACGTCCTCGAATTGCGCCACCAACTGGTCCCGTCTGGTGGCTTCGCCGCTCTTGGTCAGCGGATAGGTGCTCAACCGCGCGACCACGCTGGCCACGTCGGCGGGATCGGGTGCTCCCTTCTCGTCCAAATCTAACCACGGCGGGCGGCTGTCGCCCGGCCATATGGCGGCCGGCTCACCCCAGGTGGACGCCTCGCGCGCCAAAGTCAGGAACTCGTGGTACGACCGCACCAGCTCCAGCAGGGTCTCGGTCGGGTTGCCCGCCGCCTGGCCGTCGACGTAGTCGTTGAGCTGCCCGCCCAGCTGGTCCAACTGGCCCTCTGCCTCGAGCTCCGCGAGCATCGTCCGCATCGCACCCTCCGCCAGCGCGGGCGCCTCCTGCTCCGGCACGGTCACCGGCCGACTGGTCTCCAAGCCCAGTTCCAGCGCGAACGGGTTGACCAGCCGCACGAAGAAGCTGTCCAGGGTGCTGAGCAGGAGCCGGTCCGAAGCCTGTACGAGCTCCCGCAGCTTCGCCGCAAAGGCCGCGGGCGGGTAGTCCTCCAGCTTGAGCACGAGCGGGTTGTTCTGATCCACCGGGCTGGGCTCACCCGCCGGATGCACCCCGCAAATCGCCCGCCGCTTGGTCTCGTCGGTCGCCGCCTCCTTCAGGCGTTGCAGCACGCGCAGGTAAAACTCCCCCGCCGCCGCCCGAGTGAAGGTGAGCGCAATGATCTCCTCCGGCCGCTTCCCCAGCATCAACAGCCGGGCCAAGCGCACAGACAGCTGGTAGGTCTTCCCGGTGCCGGCGGACGCCAGAATCGCGAAATTCAGCCCCTTGGTTCCGAAGTCAGGGCTCATCCGCGGGAGGGCTCGGTCGCGCCGAGCGTGGCAAGGTTCAGGACCACCTCGGGCCGACGCCCCGCGAGGTGTTCCAATACAGGATAGGTAGCCGCCTGCGCCGCCGGCTGGAAGGACTCCGGCCCGCCCCGCGCGAGTAACCCGGCGATCTCCCGCATACAGGCCCGCGCGGCGGTGCGGAAAGTCCCCGCGAACCCGGTCCAGACCCGGACCACCTCCGGGTTCGCCTCCCCGGACAAGCACAGGTAGCCGACTTCCAAGCTTCCCTGGCCCACCTCCGGGCGGCCGGCCGTCAGCGCCCAGTCGTAAGCCGGCAGCTGCAGGTCCTTCCAACGCCACCCCTGCGGCGCCCCCTTCCCGGACTTCGCGGTGCTCGGGAGCTCAAAGTAGCCCAACTCCCCGCTCGCCTTCGATTTCGCGAGATGCGTCCGCTCCGGCGGCTTCGCCTTCGCAAAGGACTTGTAGTCGTACACGCGGAACCTCCGCCCGTCGCGGTGCGCATCCAGCCGGTCGAACCTGCCCCGCAAGGTGAACCCCTCCGCGATGGGGATCTCAGGCAGGGATCCCTCGACCTCCAGCATCGACCAGCCCTCGTCGCGCAATTGGGCCTGCGCCCCGGCGAAGGCCCGCAGCCGCACCCGCGCCGTCTCACGCTGCAACAGCAGCGACCCAGCCGGCGCGCGGCCAAAACGCTCGCGGAAATGTCCCTCCAGCTTCGCCTCGAGCGCCCGGAAGATCGTTTCCCGGTCCGTCAGGTCCCGCGTCTCCGGATCCCGGCCAAACGCCTCCACCGCCGCGTGCAGCAGCGTACCAAAACCCGCCGCGTCCAGTTCGATCGCATCGTGGGACGTCTCGGACATTCCCAGCGCGTGCTTCAGCCAGAAGTCGGCCGGATTCTCCAAGTAAGTCTTGAACGCGGTCGCGCTAATGCTGCCCCGCAGCCGCTGCAGCTTTACGTCTGCCTTCGCGGGATCCGCCGGCAACCGGAGCGTTGCATCCAACCGATGCTCCGGCGGGATGTCCCAAATGGGCTCCGCCCGCGCCGCCCGCACCTCCCGCAACAGGTGATCGAGGCGACCGGGGCAGCCCGCCGTACCCAGCAACGTGTCCCCGCCTCGCTCCGGGCTCAGCATCAGCAGCCGGGAAGGCCGCAACCCATCGCCCTGATCGTTGTGCCGGGGGACAATCACATCCACCCGCCCGCCCTGAGCCCGCTGGCGCCGCACCAGCTCCAGCGCGCAGGCTGCCTGGGCAAACTGCTGCGCCGGCGAACCCAACCCCAGCGCCGCCCGCAACGTCGCCGGTAGGAACGGATGCGCGTGGCGAACCCCGGGCACCAAGTCGTCCGTCAGCCCAAAGAGCACCAGATGCGGTACGGGTTCCCAGGGGATTTCCAGCCAGCCCGGCAAGTTCACTGCCTCCCGGTCGATGTCCCCCCGAAACGAGCGCGCGCCCGCCGCCCGCAACGCCAAGCGCACCACATCCCGGGCCGTCAGGGCCGTGGCCTCAGGCCGCCCCGGCTGGAGGCCGCCCAGCGCCGCCTCGATCGCCTCCGACACATCCGCCGCAAACAGCCATTCGTCCTCCGCCAGCCCCGCGCCGCGGCCCGGCTGCGCCAACGCCAAGGCACGCTCCCCGAGTTGCCGCCAGCCCAACGCCCGCAGTTCCACCGCGGCCTGTAAACCCGCTTCCACGGCGGTCGCCGCCTCACGGATCCGCTGGTTTTGCACCCGCTGCCGCGGCTCCATCCCGTCGTCCACCCGCACGCTCCGCGCGAACGCCAGGGTTTCGTCCAACGGCTGCGGCGCAGTCGCCGCGCTCACCGCGTCCAATAGCCGCTGGAGGTGATGCCAACCGATCGGCTTCCGCCCGCCGCCCGGTGCCTCCGCCTGCTCCAGCTCGGTCAGGCGGAGACGGCCCGCGACCACCGGGTGATTCACGCAGCGGCGCAGGTTCCCGAAGGTCGGCTCATCCGCGAGGTCCAGCAGGGCGGCCATCGCGTGGTGAATGCCGTGGTCCTGATGACGCCGCCCCAAGGGATTGGCCGTATTCAGCAACGGATCGCCTCCCGGGCCGCGCGCCAGCGCGTGCAGTTCCCGGTTGATTAAGGCCGGGTACGCCTCGCGATCACACGGCACCACCGCCAGCCGCCCCACCGCCTCCAGCGTGGAAACGCCATCGCCCCGCACCCGGGTGTGGTGCTGCCGCACCAACCGGCCAAGACACTCGAGGCCATCCTCGGGTTTCTGCACGACGTGCACCGTTCCCGCAAAATCCGGCCACGGCGACCCACGCGGCTGCGCCCACGCCGCCGCGTCCGGCCGCCCCCACGCGTCAAACGCCCCGGCATCCCCCGGCTCCGCGGCAATCAGGACCCGCACGGCAGCCCGCGTGCCCCGGACGGTCAGGGCCGTCTCCAGCAGGGGCGGCAGATCAATCACGCCCGCGAGCCAGACGGCCTCGATGCCGGCCGGTAGGTCGCTGGACAGCGCCACTTGGCGACGGTGCCGGTTGTGGTCGACCAAACCTAGGGCCGCCAGTTTCCCGAGATAGCGCTCCTCCAAGCGCGCCAATTGCTCCCAACGCGCGACTTGGCCGGCCGCCGCCTGCAATTCGGACCGCTTCCAGGCCGCGTGCCGCGCCGTTTCCGCGAAGCCCAACCCCTCGGCCGCCACGCCCAGTTCGTCCTGCAATTGCAGGAGATCCTGGGCAAACGCCAAGGCGCCCGCAGGCGTCATTGGCCCGGGCCGATCCTGCTGGAACAAGGCCGGATAATCCGCGCGATTAAAGCCGGGGTCGGTCAGCACCGCCACCCAGGCGAGCGCCATCGCCTCGCGTCCGGCCACCTCCTCCGGTTCCGCAAGCTCGGGGTCCCCATTCTGGAAGCCCGCCCCGGACAGGAAATGGCTCGGCGTGGTGATCTGCGGGAGGAGCAGTGCCCCCGCCTTCCGGGCGAGGGCCTCCTGCACCATCCGGCTCGCGAACGCCGACGGCACCAGCACCAGCTGCGCCCCCAGGTCCCAAATGCCGTCCTGCCGCGGCACCGCGGCGAGCAGCCGATCGGCCACCGCCTCGGCCAACGGCTGCTCCCACCCGAGGAAGATGCGCTCCGGTAGGCTCATCGGGCCACGCTCCCTTCCGTCGACGCCCCAGCCCGGTCGTGGACAAACCGCTGGGGGTTGGACGTGGGCTTAGGCATTAGGGAAGAGGATCGAATGGGCGGGAAGCTTACCACGGGGTGTCGGACATCCGCGGGCCGAGACGAGGAAAATTCCAGCCGAGTTCGCCGGCGCGTCACCGCCTGCTCACGGCGGGAGCGTCAGGCCCACGCCCGGGCCGATCGGCCAGCCCGCCCACAGGAACCCGAGCAGCAACAGCGTCCACAGCGGCAGGAAGGTCAGCGTGTAGGGCACCATCAGCGACACCACCGAACCCAACCCCATCCGCGGATCATAGCGCTGCATACACGACTGCACGAAGGGCAGGTACACGAACACCGGCGTGATAATGTTGGTGCACGAGTCGCCCACGCGAAACACCGCCTGCGTCCCCTCCGGCGAATAGCCCAGCAGGACGAACATCGGCACGAAAATCGGCGCCATAATGGCCCACTTGGCCGAGGCGGAACTGATGAACAGGTTCACGAACGCCGACAGCAACACAAAGCCCGTCAGCAACGGCGCCCCCTCGAGGCCGATGCCGCGCAAGAACCCCGCCCCCGAAATCGCCAGCAACGCCCCAAGATTGGACCACGCGAAGTAGCTCAAGAACTGCGCCGCGACGAACGCCAAAACAATGTACGAACCCATCGTCGCCAAGGTGTCCCCGGTAAGCTTGGCGACATCGTGGTCGTTGCGGACGCTGCCCGTCGCCGCGCCGTAAGCCAGCCCCGGCACGAGAAACGCCAGCAACACCCAGAGCACCATCGAGTCGAGGAAGGGCCGCAGGCGCTCGACCGCCGTGGCCGCCGTCGGATCCCGTAGCGGAGAGCCCGGCGGTAAAATCAGCGCCAGAGCGCACGCCGCCGTGGCCAAAAACGCGACCGCCGCCCACCCCAACCCCCGCCGCTCGGCCGCCGTAAGCGGCCCCGGCACCGCCGCCGCCTCGCCCCGCCACGGCCCCAGCCGCGGCTCGACGATCCGCTCGGTAACCCACGTCGCGGCGAAGGTCAGGAGCGGCGTCGACACGGCCAGAAAGTACCAGTTGCCCAAGAGCTGCACCCGGTAGCCCGGCAGCAGCCGCGAGGCGTCGAGCGCCTCCTGGGTGAACCCGGCGAGCAGGACATCGATCGTCGAGGGCAGCAGGTTCGCGCTGTAGCCCCCGCTCACCCCCGCGAACGCGGCCGTGATGCCCGCAATCGGATGCCGGCCGGCGGCCGCGAACAGCAACCCCGCCAGCGGCGGCAACAGGATGATACCCGCGTCGGCCGCGAGGTTCGCGTTGATCGCCGCGAACACCACCGCCGCCGTCAGCCAGCGCCGCGGCAGGCTGGTCACAAAGGCGCGGAGCAGCACGCCCACGAGCCCCGTCGCCTCCGCCACGCCAATCCCGATCATTGAGACCAGCACCAGCCCCAACGGGGCGAACCCGGTAAAGTTGCGCAGCGCCTCGGTGAACATCCGGCGGACACCCTCGGCATTGAGGAGGCTCACCGCGGACAACGTGGAACCGTCCTTCGGATGCGTGACCGTCCAGCCGAGGCCAGCCGCCAGCGCGCTGGCGAGCACGGTGGCCCCCGCCAGCAGGACGAACAGCGTCAGGGGGTTCGGCAGCCGGTTGCCGGCCCGCTCGATCCAATCGAGCAGGAACGCGGACCGGCGCGGCGACACAGGGGTGGCATCCATCGGGGCGCCGCGACCCAAGCGACCCGGCGGGCCCGGGTCAACCGGGGCGCACACCGATTCCGGACTGGCCGCGCCGGCCGCCCGCGTTGGAGGATGCGGCACCCCGATGTCGCGCCCTTTCCTATCGCCGATCCTAGTCCTGTGCCTAGGCTCCCTCCTCCCCGCGGCCGCGCCCGCGGCGATCGACCCGGCGGAGGCTCGCCCGCGCATCCTCGCGCTGGCCGAGCTGACGACGCCGCCCGCAATGGCGCCCGCGGAGGTCGTGCCGGCAGACGGACTACGGCGGGCGATTTACTTCGAGGGGCTGCCGTGGCGCGGGCGCCCGACGCGGGTGTTCGCCTGGCTGGGCCTGCCCGAGGCGGGACCGCGCCCGGCACCCGGCGTGGTCCTAGTGCACGGGGGCGGCGGCACCGCGTTCCGCGAGTGGGTCGCGAAATGGAACGAACGGGGCTTCGCGGCGATCTCCCTCGCGGTCGAGGGCCAAACCGATGAACGCGTCCCGGGCGCGCCCAAGGGAGCCCCGGCTTGGCGCCGCCACGCGCAGGGTGGCCCGGCGCGCGAGGGCATCTACGGCGACGCCGCGGAGCCCCTCGAGGACCAATTTATGTACCACGCGGTCGGCGCAACCCTCCGAGCGCACTCCCTCCTGCGAGCGCAACCGGGGGTGGATCCGGCGCGGATCGGTGTATCGGGGATCTCCTGGGGCGGGGTGATCACAGCCACCGTGATCGGGATCGATCCGCGCTTCGCCTTCGCGATCCCCATCTACGGCTGCGGCCACCTGCACGATGCGGACAACCAGTGGGGCGCGGCGTTGGGCGACCTGCGGCTCTACCGCGAGGCGTGGGATCCGATGGTGCGACTGGACCGCGCCCGCCTGCCGGTGCTGTGGCTGTCCTGGCCCGGCGACACCCATTTCCCGTTGGATTGCCACGCCGCGTCCTACCGGGCGGCGCCGGGCCCGCGGATGATCAGCCTGATCCCGGGCCTGCGGCACGGCCACCCGCCCGGCTGGAACGCGCCCGAGGGGTACGCGTTCGCGGAATCCATCGTGCGCACCGGCCGACCGTGGGGCGGACAGGTCGCCGCCCGGGAGGAGGGCGGTCGCGCGATCGTGGAATTTCGCTCCGAGCTCCCCCTTGAGCAGGCCGTGCTCGTCCGCACCACCGACCGCGGTTTCACCGGCCGCCGCGAATGGCAGGAAACCCCGGCGGAGCTCAGGCGGGCAGGTGCGAACTGGACCGCGACCGCCCCGCTCCCGGCCGGCACCACCGCGTGGTTCCTCAACGCGCGGCACGGGAATCTCACCCTGAGCTCCGAATACCAAGAACGCCCGTAGCGCCCCCGCGCGGCGGCCCCACCCGTTCGCCCCGCGAACGCCGCCGGAAAGTGGTCCTTCCCCTTCCATTCCCGCCGCCCCGCGATTGCGCTCCGCCGACTGCTTCGCCTATTGCCCCCTCGTACCTCGCGCCCTCTCGCCGCCCCCTCCCCGTGAAGCTCCTTTCCCCCCTGCTCCTCCTGGGTTTGGTCCCCCCGCTTGCCGCCGCGGTCGACTTCAACCACCAGATCGTCCCCTTGCTCCGCAAGCACTGCGGCGAGTGCCACACCGGGGACAAGCTCAAGGGCGGTTTCTCCCTGAACGACCGCGCCGCCCTCCTCCACG
>JBILWD010000260.1:0-5408 GCA_044370095.1 Opitutaceae bacterium
GGAGTGCGGCGGCGACCTCCTCGAGCCGGCCGGCGGACACGCCCACCGCGGCGGGCGGGGCCGGCTCCAAGCTGGCCGCCAGCGGGGCACCTCCGCCGGCAAGGAGGGCGGCCAAGCCTAGGAAGAGGCGGTCGAAGCAAATCCGCATCGGACTCAGAACCGGACGCTTGCGCTCAGGTGCCACAGCCGGCCGACCGGGTTATAGGTCGCGAGATCCGCGCCCACGTCGCCGCCGAAGGCCTGCGGCGCAGCCGGGGGCATAGCATCGGCGAGGTTGTTGACGCCCAGCGTGAGCCGGAGCTCGGAGACCAGTTTGCGCCCGCCGGGGAGGGCGAGATTGCGGAAGGAATGGGAAACGGAGGCGTCCCAAGTCGTGTACGACGGCACGGGCAGGCGACGCAGGCTGGTGCTGCCAGCGAAGACGATGCCGCCGGCGCCGAGGTCGACGACGCTCGCGACGTAGGTGTGGTTAAGGGCGGCGGCCCAGCGATTCCGGCTCCACGCGAGCGTCGAGTACCACTTCATCCCGGGAATCGTTCCCTGGCCCTCGTTGAGGGTGGTGACGTGGCCGGCGTACTCGTAGTAGGACTGGGTGGGCAGCGCCTGGAACTGGTAATCGAGGAAGAACGTTCCGGCCGTGCTCAGGTTGAATTTGCCGAACTCCGCGCGGGAAAACTCGTAGTTCGCCGACACGTCGACGGCCTTGAGCCGCTGGCCGGCGATGTTGATGCGGGAGTCGGTGACAAACACCACGTTGGGCGAGACTCCGGAGAGCAGCAGCGCGGAAAGCTGGCCGGCGGACGTGACCGGCGCGGGCGGCGGCAGGGAAGGATCGGGGCTGGTCGGGAAATTGCCGATCGCCACCTGCGCGGCGAAGGGCGAGCGGGGCCCGGCGGCGTTCACGCTCCCAAGGATGTTGGCCGCGCCGGCCACGCCGACCAGCGAGCTCTGGCGCACCTCGATGTAGTCCAGCCCGACCGTGAGCCGCGGGATGGCGCGGGGGCTGTACACCACGCCGGCCGAGAGCGTCCGCGCCGTCGAGGGCTTGAGGTCCGGATTCGCGCCGGAGCGCTGCCGCGCAAACCCGGGCACACCGAAGACCGTCTGGATCACGCCGGCGGCGGTGGCGCCCTCGGTGGTCGGACCGTACAGCGCGAAGAGCGACGGGGCGACGAAGGCCTCGGAGTACGTGCCGCGGAGCGTAAGCTCGTCGCCGGCCGGCCGCCAGCGGACGCCGTACTTCGGCACGCGGGAGGCGCCGGCGTCGCTGTAGTTCTCGTAGCGGTAGGCGGCCGTGAGCTCGAGGAGCCGCAGGGCGGGCAGGTTCTGGCGCTCGCCCGCGACGGGGATCCGGATCTCGGCGAAGCCGGCCTCGATCGTCCGCCGGCGGTCGATGGGGTCGAAGAAATTGCCGTTCTGCCAGCGCCGCGCGGTCGGGCCGGTGCTGAACGAGTTCTCATCGGGCGTGCCGCCGAGGCGCTCCGCGCGGAAGTCGGCGCCGAGCGCGGCGCCGACCGGGCCGGCCGGCAGCTCGAACAGCGTGCCGGAGATCCGGGCGTCGATCTGCCGGAGATCCGCCGCGAAGGCGTTGGCCGTCGCGCCGCGGATGTTGTCGAAGACGGCCGGATTCAGGCCCTCCGGGCGCGCGAGGAGGTCGATCGCAGGCTGGACGAGGGAGTTGGCCGGCGTGAGCGCGGCCTGCCACTGCGCGAGCGTGGTGGTGTTCGGCGGCGCGCCGTAGTTACGGAAGATGCGCGCGTAACGCCCACCCACCTGCGGGTTGCCGTTGGCATCGTAGCCGCCCGCGAGCGCCAGCTGCAGGTTGGGGCCGTAGTACTGGCCGCCGAGGGAATTGCCGAGCCGGTTGGCGTTGGTGTTGTAACCCGCCTCCCAGCGGAAACGGTCGCCCAGCTTGCCCCGGAAGCCCGCCACGAGGCGGCGCAGGTGGGCCGCGTTCTCCGCGCGGCGCACGTCAGGGGTGTAGCGGAACGCGGCGAACAGGGCCGAACGCGTCGGGTTGTACGGCGCGTTGACCGGCACCGCCGTCGTGATCCCGAGCGCCCCCTGCTGCGACCAGCTGTCGCTCCGGGAATCCATCGCCTCGACGAAGAACTCGAGCCGGTCCGGGATCAGCCGGACGGCGCCCGCGAGCGTGGCGGCGCGCTTGCGCGACTGGATGGTGAGCGTGACGAACGGCGCCAGGTCGAAGGTGTCGGCGATCGGCTGGACGGAGGAGGCCTGGTAGATGCCGGAGGCAACGAGTTCGTTGAGGTTCGCGAACACGGCCCCGGGGCCGGTGGGGGTCGCGAGGCTCGGCGAATTGAGGCCCGGGCGCAGGAAGGCGGTCGGGAACGCGGTCGACGACTGCCCCAGCGCGCCGGAAATGGTGGCCGACTTGCCGCGCTGCGGGTTGGAGAACGGCCGCTCGGACTGGAACAGCGGGGTGGTCCCGGAGGTGGAGTAGGAGAGCGTCAGGCTGACCCGATCCGTCTTCGCCCCGGCCACGAGATAGGCGGAACGCTGCGTATAATCGCCGTCGCGGGTAGAGCGTGCATAACGCCCGCCGAGTTCCAGGCCTTGGAAGTCGTGCCGCAGCTTCACGTTGACCACCCCGCCCACGGCATCGGAGCCGTAGATCGCCGAGGCGCCGTCCGTCAGCACCTCCATCGACTGGAGGGCAGCGAGCGGGATCTGGTTCACGTCGACAAAGGATCGTCCGCCGCGGGCGCTGGCGCCGCTGTCCGGCAGGCGCCGGCCGTCGAGCAGGACAAGGGTCGAGAGGTTGCGCAGGGAGAGCTGGGAACCACCGGAGGTGGCCGCCCCACCCGCCACGTTGCCGTTGGTCGCGCCAAGGTTGCCACTGCCCGCGAAGCTCGGCATCCGGGCCTGCACCACCTCGAGCAGGTTGGCGGCGACGCCGGTGCGCTCGATCTCGTCGCGGCTGATGATCGTGATCGGCGCCGCGACCGCGTCGGCTGCGGTAGGAATATTGGAGCCGGTGACGGTGAAGGCGGCCAGCTGGACGGCGTCCGCGGTGGGGGCGGCGCCTTGCGCGGGCACGAGTCCCCCACCCAGCGCAGCGAGGCCGGCGGCGAGGACCGCAAAGCCGGAACGGCCCGGGGGGCGCGTCGCGGCAGGGCGCGCCACCAGCAGGGCGCCGGTCCGGCCGTCGGCGAGCACCACGAGGCCGGTGCCCTGCAGCAGGCGGTCGAGGGCGGCACGCGGCGGGAGCACGGCGTGGAGGGCGGGGGTTTCGACGCCGCGCACGGTGTCGGCGAGGAAGGCGACCTCGAGGCCGGATTCGTCGGCGAAGCGGCGCAGCATCGCGGCCGCGGGGCCCTCGGGTAGGTCAAAGCGGCGGGGCGCGGCGTCCGGAGTCCGCGGGGCGGAGGCGGGCGCGGCGGTGGCCGGGGAGGAAGAGGCGGCAGGGAGCGGCGGGAGCGTCATCGGGAGGAGGCAGATCGCCCCCAAGACGCACGGGCGGAGAAAACGGGTTATGCCCACGGCGGTGAATCCGGCCAGGCCGCTCAGGGCGCGGGGCGCAGCACGAGCTCGAACTCGCCGCGCCGCTCGACCGTGACCGCGCCACCGGACTCCAGGAGGCGCACGAAGCCCTCGGCGTTGTCGGCCGCGAAGGTGCCGCCGATGGAGCGAGCCGCGAGCGCGGGATCGGCGACGATCAATTGCAGCCGGTTGCGTCGGTTAAACTGGGCTACGACCTCGCGGAGCGGAGTCTCCGCGAACACCAGCCGGCGCTCCTGCCACGCCAACGCGGCGCGCACCACCTCGGGCGCCACCCGCTCGACGACCGGCGTCCCTAGTACCGCAGCCCCCGTCCCCCCGGCAGCGGGGACAACGATCCGCTCGTGCGCGGCCACAATGGTGGCGGGCGCCGCGAGGGAGGGACCGGCCGCGGGGCGGGCCAACGCCACCCGACCCTCTGTCACCAGCACCTCGACGGACTCGGCGGCGAGCCGGACGTTGAAGGCCGTGCCCACGGCGCGGACCGATACCGCGCCAGCGGCCACGAGGAAGGGCCGCGCCGCGTCCGGCGCGACGCTGAAGTGCGCCTCGCCCCGCACTAGGGTGACGCGACGTACGGCCGCCCGGAGATCCACCCGCAACTCCGAATTGCCGTTGAGCTCGACGACGGAGCCGTCCTCGAGCACGGCGCGCTCGAAGCCCCCGGCGGAGGTCGCGTAGGCCCGCGGGGACGGAAGCGCCCCGGCCCTCGGCCACCAGGTCGCCGCGGCGAGGGCCAGCGCTGCAGCGAGGCCGGTCGCGGCGAACGCGGCACGCAACCCGCGGCGCGGCGCGGGCACGGGCTCGGACGGGGGCGCGAACGCCGCCCGGGGGGAGATCGGGAACGGGACCACGGGCGCCTGCAACGCGTCGCGCGCCTCCGGCATCCGGGCCATCAGCCCGAGGGCCCGCTCGAGCCGTGCCACGGCCGCTGCGTGGCGCGGGTCGGCCCCCTGCCACGCGGCGAAGGCCCGCGCCGCGTCGGGCGCGAGGCCCTCCTCGCGGCGCACCAGCCACTCCGCCGCGAGTTCCTCGATCTCGTCTGCCAGATCGTCGGGGGGAGGCGCCTTCACGCGGAATCCTCCCGCGGCCCGGCCGGTCGCTCGCCCGGGATCAGACCCCGGACCGCAAAGTGCTCCGCGCAACGCCGCAACCCCTTGACAAGCTGAACCTTGACCGTCTCCGGCGAGATGCCGAGCTGGGTCGCGATCTCCTTGTAAGACAACCCTTCGAGGTGGCGCAGCATAACGACTTGGCGGCAGCGTTCGGGCAAGGCGCGGACGGCCTCGGTCAGGATTGCGAGCTCCTGGCGGTGGTTAAGGGAAGCGGCGGCATCGGGTGTTTCCTCCAAGACGTCCGCTTCACCCGAATCGGTTATCGCGATCTCAGGGAAAGCGCGCCGGTGGCGGAGCCGGTCGAGCGCGAGGTTGCGCGCGGCGGCGAAAAGGAGCGCCTTGGCCGAACGCACCTCCCCGCGCCCGCGCTGCCGCAGCACCCGGGTGAAGGCCTCCTGCACGATGTCCTCGTGGTCCGGCACCGCGGGGAAGCGCGCCGCGAGCCACGCGCGCAACCGGTCCCCGTGGGGCAGCACGTGGGCGTTGAACCACTCGAGCAGGGCGGGGTCGGCGGGCGGCATCCGGGCGCCCCGACTCAGCACATTATCCGGGGCGGAGCCAGCCCGCATCCGGTGATACCACGTGGTAAACGCGGGCCCGCCACCTCCGTGCTTGCGGCGTGGGCGCCGACTCCGTGTCCTCCCGCGATGCCCAATCCTTGGACCGGCAAAGGCAACCCCTACACCCGCGAGGAGGTGCGCGAGCGCCTGCACGCGAAGCTGCGGCAGGGCCGCGCCCTGATCGCGGCCGGGGCCGGGACGGGCATCTCGG
>JBILWD010000050.1:0-15941 GCA_044370095.1 Opitutaceae bacterium
AACTCTATGCGGGGGTCGGGGTGTTGGTCTTCGGCTCCAGCCTCGTGAATCCCGCGACGACCGGCCTGATCTCGCTTTACGCGGGCGGTGGCGACCAGGGGCGGGTGCTCGGGATCTTCCGCTCCCTCGGGGCACTGGCGCGCGCCTTCACGCCGCTGTTGGCGGGGATCACCTTCTGGGTCAGCGGCGCCTTGACCGTCTATGTGGCCGGGGCGGTCCTCGTGGTGGTGGCGCTGGTGCTCAGTCGCCGGCTCCCCGCGCCGGTGAAATGATCCGGCGCGGCCCACGCTGGGTAGCGCGCGGGGTGCTGCTCGCGCTGGTGCTGTTCTTGGGTGGCTGCGCCTTCCCCCCGCTTTTCCGGGAGCCCGTCCAACCGGGGCGCGTTACCCTCCCGGGCACCGAGGTGGTGGTCCCGGCTCGGATCGCCGGCCACCTGTTTTGGGTGGAGGCCGCGTGGGGCGGGGCCGGCCCCTTCCGCTTTCTGGTCGATACCGGCTCCTCGGTGACCTTGGTGACGCCGGCGCTGGCTAAACGCTTCCCGGGTCGGGTCGTGCCCACCGGGCCGAACCCGCGGCTCCGGGTGCGGGGCGCCGAGGGCGGGGCGATCGACCTGCCCCGGGCCTCGCTCCGGCGTCTGGAACTCGGCGGGGCCGCCTTTGAGGACGTCGAGGTGCTCCTCTACGATTGCGCCCCCCTTTCGGCCCACCTGGGCCTGCCCGTCGACGGCGTGTTGGGTTTTCCGCTCTTCCGTGAACTCCTGCTGACCCTCGATTATCCAGCTAGCCGGCTCATCCTGCGCCCGCGCACGCTCTCCGCCCTGATCCCGGGCCAGCCGGTGCCAGCGGACGCCGCCCTGCGCACGCCACTGATCACCGTCGGGCTGGGGGAGCGGTCCCTGCTGGTGCTCGTCGATTCGGGTAGTGCCGCCGGCTTCAGCCTGAATCCCGCGGGCATCAACCCGCTTTATGCTGTCCCGCCCCGGGACGGCGCCGTGGTGGGAACTTTAGCTGGAGAACGCCCGCAGCGGGTGGCGCGGTTGGCGGAACCTTTGCGGGTGGGAGGCCACGTGATCCCCGAGCCCGTGACGGACCTGACGGACGAGCTTTCGGCCTTGGGCGGGGGAGTGTTGCGGCAGTTCGTGGTGACGTTTGATCCGCAGCGGGATCGGGTGTTTTTCCATCGGCCCGGAGAGGGGCCGCCGGCCCGGATGGAGGTGCGCAGCAGTGGGCTTAGTTTCAACCGTACCCCGGCCTACTGGCGGGTGGCGGCGGTGATCCCGGGCTCGCCCGCTGCGGCGGCCGGGATCGTGCCCGGCGAATTGGTGGTGCGGATCAATGGCGAGTCGGTGGGGCGCTGGGAACTAGCCCGCTTCGAGCGGCTGCTCGAGGGCGCGGAGCCGATCACCCTCACCTTCCTCGAGGGCACGACGGAGGTCGAGGCGCGGATCGCCCCATTCAACCTGTTACCCTAAGCCGCGCCGCGGCGACGGACGTCAGGCCGTGGCGGCCAACGGGGTCTCCACCCGCAGCAAGCGCCCGGTGTCGGAGGCGAGGTGAATCGTCTGCCCGCTAACGCTTTGCACCACGAGCGTCTCGCCGTCCTCGCCGAGGATCCGGGCGCAGGGGTCGGTGTGGTCCGGCCATTCCGCGAGCCACTCCAGGCCCAGATCGGGCCGCAGGCAGTAAAGGTTCGGGATGCCCGGGAGCAGGCCGAAGGGGTGTTCGCGCACGTAGCAGCGGAAGGCGCCCCGGTGGAACTCCACGATCGCGGTGGCCAGAGGGGTCCGGCCGGCGGCGCGGCGGCCGTCGCGGGAGAGGGGAACGAGGGAGCCGTCGAGTACGGCGAGGGCGGGGGCGGGTAAGTTCACGGTCAGGGGTTGGGCAGAAAGGCAGGCTCCCGGCCCGCGGGCCACCCTAAATTTGGGGGGTAGTCCCCGCCGTTCCGCGCGGGTTTTTACGGTTGGGTTGCGGTTTGTGCGCTTGCACCCGCCCCCCATGCTCAAGTTTCTTTCAACAAACGCCTCCCGCTTCCTGATGAAAAAAGCCCTGATCACCGGCATCACCGGCCAAGACGGTTCCTACCTCGCTGAACTCCTGCTCGAGAAGGGCTACGAGGTCCACGGGGTGATCCGCCGGTCCTCCACCTTCAACACCAGCCGGATCGAGCACCTGTACCGGGATCCGCATGTCAATGGCGTGAAACTCTTTCTGCATTACGGCGACCTCGCGGATTCGGTGCAGATGGTGAAGCTGCTCTACCAGCTGCAACCGGACGAGATCTATAACCTCGGGGCGCAGTCGCACGTGCGCGTCTCGTTCGACATCCCGGAGTACACCGGGGACATCGACGGACTCGGCGCGCAGCGCATCCTCGAGGCGATCCGGGAGGCTGACCTCGTCAAGAAGGTCCGCTATTACCAGGCCTCGTCGTCCGAGATGTTCGGCAAGGTGCAGGAGGTGCCCCAGACCGAGAAGACCCCGTTCTGGCCCCGCTCCCCCTACGGCTGCGCCAAGGTCTACGCGTACTGGCTCACGGTGAACTACCGGGAGAGCTACCAGCTGCACGCCTCCAACGGCATCCTCTTCAACCACGAGAGCCCGCGTCGCGGTGAGACGTTCGTCACCCGCAAGATCACCCGCGCCGCCACCCGCATCAAGCTGGGCCTCCAGGACTCCCTCTACCTCGGCAACCTCGACGCCCAGCGCGACTGGGGTTACGCGAAGGAGTACGTCGAGATGATGTGGCTGATGCTGCAGCAGGATAACCCGGACGACTACGTCGTGGCGACCAACGAGACCCACAGCGTCAAGGAGTTCTGCCAGGAGGCCTTCGGCCAGCTCGGGCTCGATTGGGAAAAGCACGTGAAGTACGACCAGCGCTACGAGCGCCCGGCCGAGGTCGAGCTGCTGATCGGCGATCCGGCCAAGGCCCGCAAGCAGCTGGGCTGGGAGCCCAAGGTCCGCTTCAAGGAACTCGTCCGGATCATGGTCGAGCACGACCTCGAGCTCGCCAAGCGCGAGGCCCAGATCGCCCGCCTGCCCCAGCCCTGAGGCCCCCCCGGGCCTCCCGCCCCGCTTCCGCCACCGTATGAAGCTCTTCATCGCCGGGCACCAGGGCATGGTCGGAGCCGCGCTGGTGCGCCGTTTCTCCGGCCAGCCGGGAGTCTCGCTCTGCCTGCGCTCCCGGCGCGAGCTGGACCTGACCAACCAGGCCGCGGTCGAGGCCTTCTACGCGGCCGAGCGGCCGGACGTGGCGATCATCGCGGCCGCCAAGGTGGGCGGCATCCACGCCAACAACACCTATCCGGCCGACTTCCTCTTCGATAACCTCGCCATCGCCGCGAACACGATCCACGGGGCGTGGCGCGCGGGGGTTCGGCGGCTGCTGTTCCTCGGCAGCTCCTGCATCTACCCGAAGCACGCGCCGCAGCCGATGACCGAGGACTGCCTCTTGACGAGCGCGCTCGAGCCGACGAACGAGGCCTACGCCATCGCCAAGATCGCCGGGCTGAAACTCTGCCAGTACTACCGGCGCCAGCACGGGGTGGCTTTCCACTCCGCGATGCCCACCAACCTCTACGGGCCCGGCGACAATTACCACCCGCGCAACTCCCACGTGCTCCCGGCGTTGCTGCGCCGCTTCCACGAGGCGCGCGAGCAGGGCCTCCCCGAGGTCGTCGCCTGGGGCACCGGCTCGCCGCGGCGCGAGTTCCTCCACGTGGATGACCTCGCGGACGCCTGCGCCTTCCTGCTCGGGCAGGCCGAACCCCCGGATTGGATCAACGTCGGCACCGGCACGGACGTCACCATCCGCGAACTCACGGAATTGGTCGCCGAGGTCACCGGTTACCGCGGCCGGATCGTGTGGGACGCGACCAAGCCGGACGGCACGCCCCGCAAGCTGATGGACGTCTCCCGGCTCAGCGCGCTCGGCTGGCGGGCCCGCGTGGACCTGCGCGCGGGCGTGGAGCGGACCTACGCGAGTTTCCGCGAGGAACTGGCCGCCGGCCGCCTGCGGGGTTGATCTCGGCGGGTTGGTCGCCCGGAGGTCGGGCCGCTCGGCACCGGCTCAGAGATAGAACCAGAACTTCCGGCTCTGCTGCTGGAAGGCGGTCGCCTGCTCGCGCCATTGGCGGAGCCACTTCTCGACATCGACCCGCGCGCCCTGCCGGGCGATGTCGTCCGCGAAGCCCTGCGAGCCCATATGCCGCAGGAAACCCGAGACATCGCGCCCCTTCACCGGGCTGAACGGGTTCTGGGGCGAATATTTGCAGGCCAGCTTCATCATCCAGAAGTTCAGCTCGGTCGGGCGCCATTCGTCGGGATCGGTGATCTGGACGATGAGGCCGGTACCGGGCTTGCCGGTCTTCGCGTTGGGGGCGGTCACGCGGCGGAAGGTGAGGCCGGGCAGTTTGGGCTGCAGGGCGCGGAGTTCCTGCTCCAGCTGTTCCAGCGGGAGGCGGCGGTGCGAAAGGCCGCGGAACGGGTGCGCGGTGCCGACGCCCGTGCGGAAGCCGAGGTCGAAGCCCGCCTTCGGGTCGAAGTAGGAGCCCAGTCCGGTCATCGGATACCCCTCCACGGCGTCGAAGTCGCGGATCATCTTCGAGGTGGGGATGAACTTCAGCCCGGTGTCCGGCCAGCGCATCGAGCGGGTCCAGCCCCGCATCGTGACCACGCGGAGCTTGCCGCGGGCGCGGACCGGCTCCGGCACGGCGAGGGCGCCGGGGGTTTCCTTGGCCATCCGGGCGAGTTCCCCGATGGTGAGGCCGTGGACATAGGGCACCGGGAACGCGCCGACGTAGTTCTGGCGCGCCCACTGGGGGTCGAGCGGCGGACCGTCGACCTTCAGGCCGCCCAAGGGGTTGGGCCGGTCGAGGACGATCACCTCGACGTTGTGCTCGAAGCAGCCCTCCATCGCCCAGCGCATCGCGGCCGCGAAGGTGTAGCTGCGGGTACCGATGTCCTGCAGGTCCACGACCAGGGCGTCGAGGTCCTTGAGCATCGCCTTGGTGGGGCGGCGCGGCGGGTAGAGGGAGTGGACCGGCAACCCGGTGCGTGCGTCGGTGCCGCTGGCGACGCTGACGGCCGCCGGGGCATCGCCGTGGATCCCGTGTTCCGGGCCGAAGAGGGCGACCAGCTTCACGCCGGGGGCCCGCCGCAGCACATCCACCGTAGGGATGCCGAGGCGGTTGACGCCGGCGGGGTGGGTGAGGAGGCCGATGCGCTTACCCTTCACCGTCGCGAAGCCCTCTGCCTCGAGGACGTCGATCCCGAGCATCACCCCCTTGGTGGCGGGCGGGGCGGGTTCCAGGCGGCTGGGCGGCGGTGGGAGCGCGGGGGCGGCTGCCTTGGGCGCTGACGGGGAACTGCAGCCCAGCAGCCCGAACAGGGGCGCCAGCAGGGTCAGCAGGGAAAGGAGCGCCGAGCGCCGGGCGAGGCCGAGCATAGGCGGGACGAATGGCGGCGCGCCCGGGGCGGGTCGAGCCGTTTCAGCACCGTCGGAGCGGGGAACTCAGAGCCGGTGCAGGTGGAAGCCGCCATCCACGTCGAAGGCCGAGCCGGTGGTGAACGGGAAACGGTCCTCGGCGATCGCGCGCACGGCCCGGCCCACGTCCTCCGGCTGGCCCCAGCGGCGGATCGGGGTGATCCCGCGCTCGTCCTGCAGGATCAGCTTGTCGTACTTGGCCTTCACCCCCGCGGTCAGGTCGGTCGCGATGACCCCGGGGCGGATCTCGTACACGTTGATCCCCTCGGTCGCCAGGCGCTCGGCGAAGAGGCCCGTCATCATGCTCAGCCCGGCCTTGACCATACAGTAATCACCGCGGTTCACCGAGGCGGTGTAGGCGGAGATGGACGAGATGTTCACGATCCGCCCGCGGAAGCCCTCGGCGTCGCGCTCCTGCGCCAGCATCCGGCGGGCGATCTGCTGGGTGAGGAGGAACGGTCCCTTGAGGTTGATCGCGAAGAGGCGGTCGAAGCTTTCCTCCGTGGACTCAAGCAGGTCCGCGCGGACGGTCGGGCCGACGCCCGCGTTGTTCACCAGCAGGTCGATCCGGCCGAGGCCCTCCGCGGCGCCGGCGACCAGGCGTTCGCGGTCGGCGGCGCGGGAAACGTCGCCCTGGATCGTGAACCCGTCGCCCCCCGCCTGCCGGACGAGCGCGAGGGCCTCGGCGGCGGCGGTGGCGTTGCCGGCGTAATTGATCATCACCCGGTAACCGGCGCGGGCGAGCTCGACGGCAATGGCGCGGCCGATGCCGCGGGAAGCTCCGGTCACGAGGGCGGTGCGGGTGGACATAAGGCGAGAGCCAAGGCGCCCGTTCCGGCAGGCCAAGCCTATTCCGCGGTCCGGAGCCGCCCGACTTCAGGCCCCCGGCCCAGGCGCCTTCCCGAGATGGGTGCGGATTTCGCCGAGCAGTTTCTCGGTGCTCATCGTGTCGCGCTGGACGATGTTCTCCACGCAGGCGCGGAGGGTCTCGCGTTCGGCGGCGGTGAGCTCCTTGGCGGTCACCACCACCACGGGCACGCCGCGCCCGTCCTCGCGCGCCCGCAGCTCGCGCAGGAACTCGAACCCGTCCATCACCGGCATCATCAGGTCGAGAAGGATGAGCGCCGGACGCTGGCGCCCGAACGCCTCGAGTCCGGTCCGGCCGTCAACCGCCTCGGCCACGGTCCAACCCTCGCGCTCAAGCGCGTGGCGCAGCACGGCGCGGTTGTCCGGCAGGTCATCGATCACCAGCGCCCGCGGCTCCTCTCCGCGGCTCACGTGGCGGGCGAGGATCGCCGCCAGTTGGCCCCGGTCGATCGGCTTGGTCAGGTAGTCGGCCGCCCCGAGGGCGAAGCCCAGTTGGCGATCGTCCACGATCGAGATCATCACCACCGGGATGTCCCGGGTGGCTGGGTCGGCCTTGAGGGCCGTGAGAACGGACCAGCCGTCCATACTCGGCATCATCACGTCGAGGGTGATCAGGCGCGGCTTGAGCTCGCGGGCGAGGGCGAGCGCGTCCCGGCCGTTGCCCGCGGAACGTACCCGGCAGCCCTCGCGCACGAGGCTGCGGCTGATGATGTCGACGACCGTCGGCTCATCGTCGACCACCAGCACCAGCGGGGCGGAAGCGTCGCCGGCGGCCGCGATCGGCGCGGGCGGGGGCGGTTCCGCCGCCGGGGCCGGCGCGGCGGCGGGGTCGGTTACCTCGACGGGGACCAGCGCGGTGAAGACGGTGCCTTGGCCGGGCTGGCTGGTGACGAGGATGTCGCCGCCCATCAGCTGGCAGAACTTGCGGCTGATCGCCAGACCGAGGCCGGTGCCGCCGTACTTGCGGGTCGTGGAGGCGTCCGCCTGCACGAACGCCCCAAAGAGTTTCCCCACCTGCTCGGGCGTCATCCCGATGCCCGTGTCAGTCACGCGGAACGCCACGCAGGCGCGCCCCTCGTGAGTTTCGGGCGCGACCCCGAGGGTGATGCGGCCCTGATGGGTGAATTTCGCCGCGTTACTGAGCAGGTTGAAAAGCGTCTGCCGGACCTTGGTCACGTCGGCGCGCATCCGCCCCACGGCGGGGTCAACCTCGACGGCGAGGGTGTTGCCGTTCTTGGCCACGAGCGGCTGCACGGTGGCCGCGGTCTCGGCGATCATCTCGGCGACGCCGAAGGCCTCCACGTAGAGAGTCATCTTGCCGGCCTCGATCTTGGAGAGGTCGAGCACGTCGTTGATGAGCCCGAGGAGGTGTTTGCCGGCGCCGTGGATCTTGCGCAGGTCGGGCAGGAAGGCGTCCTGACCCGTGTCCTCGGCCTCCTCCATTAGCATCTCGCTGTAGCCGATGATGGCGTTCATCGGCGTGCGCAGCTCGTGGCTCATATTAGCGAGGAAGGCGCTCTTGGTCCGGTTGGCCTGCTCCGCCGCCTCCTGCGCCGCGCGCAGCTCGGCCTCCGCCTGCTTGCGGTGGGTGATGTCCGTTTGGACTACGATGTAGTTCCGGACTTCACCTTGCTCGTCCAAGATCGGCTGGCCGTCGGCGAGGATCCACACGGGGCGGCCGGACTTGTGGTAATTGAGGATCTCGAGCTGGAAGCCGCGCCGCTCCTGCCGCGCCCGCTTCTTCTCGGCCAGCGTCGCCGGTGAGGTATCCGGCCCCATCAGAAATTCGTCCGGATGGCGGCCCAGTGTTTCCGCCTCGGGGTAGCCGGTGAGCCGGGTGAAGGCGTCGTTGATCCACTCGATGCGGCCGGTCGATCCGGTGATGAGCACGCCGTTGTGGGTCCGGCTGGCGACCAGGGCTAGCTTGCGCGCTTCCTCGCGCAGGCGTTCCGCGGTGGTCAGCGCCTGCGAGAGCCGCCGGGCGAAGAACAGTCCGAGCCCGAGTGCCGTGAGGATCATCGGGCTCATAAAGCCGAAGACCGGCAGGACCTGCTCCCACGAGGCGCGGTCGATCTGGGCGAGATCGACGCCCACCAGCAGGGTGAAGCCCCACTCGGGGAACAGTTCCTTGCGCCAGGACCAATCGCCGTCGACCCAAGTCGGCGCCTCACCGGCCGCGCCCGCCCGCGCCGATTCGAGCAACTTCACCTTGGTGGTGGGCACGGGAAACAGGGGATCGCCTCGGCGGTCCAGCAGGGCAATGACGCTCTGACCGAGGAGTTGGGCTTCCTCCAAGAGGCGGCCGACCTGCGAGATGGCCTCGATCGGGTAGCCCACGTAGAGGACGCCGACCACGGCGCCGGCCGCGTCGCGCACCGGCTCGTAGCCGGTGAGGTAGGCCCGGCCGAGGATGTCGGCCACGCCGTAGTAGGCATCGCCCCGCCGCAGCGCCGCGATCGCCGGGCCCGCCGGATCCAGCACGGTCCCGATGGCGCGGTTGCCGTCGGCGCGGCGCACGTTGGTGGAGATGCGCACGAAGTTTTCGCCGTCCCGCGTGAAGAGCGTCGCGGTACCCCCGACGAGGTCCACCGTGCGGTCGACGAGCGTGTTGCCGGCCGCACCCCGGAGGTTGCCGAAACGGAGGTCCCGGACGGTCCTTCCCTCCACCTCGACGGGATCCCCGGCGGCCGCCGGCCCCTCAGCGGCCGCGAGTTGCCGCAGCACCCGCATCGAGGACTGCACCCGCTCGAGGTACAGGCTGCGCATCGTCCAGAGGGTGCGGCCGACCTCGGCAACCTGCTGGTCCACCTCTGCGTGGAGGGTCTCACGGATTTCCTGACGGAGCAGGCGGAAGCCGCCGGCGAGGCCGCCGCCGACGAGCGCGCAGAGGAGGAGGAAGCCGCCGAGGAAGCGGAGGTTGAAGGCGGTTTTCGGGGCCATCGGGAAAGCGACGCCGGCGGCCTTCAGAGGTCTAGGCGCATAATCGAGAAGTCGTCGTCCAGCATCGTCGCGCCGCGCAGCGCGCGGGCGCGGGCGAGCAAGGCGGCCAGGTCCTCCGCGGCCGTACCCGCGGGTGGCGCCGTGAAGTGCCGCTCAAAGTCCGCGACCGGCCACATCTCGCCTGAGGGTAGGGTGATCTCGAAGGTGCCGTCGCTCACCACGTAGAGCTGCGCTCCCGCGGGGAGCGTCCGCTCGATGGTCCGGTAGACGGTCCCGCTCATTCCGCCCAGGATCATCCCCGGGCCCCGCAGGCGCTCGACCTTCCGCTCCGCGCCCGCGGGGGTGGCCAGCAGCGCCGCGGGGTGCCCGGCGCTGGCGAGGCGCAGGCGCCGGGAGGATGGCGACCAGACCCCGTACCAGATGGTGAAGTACATCCCGTTCTGGTTCTCCATCAGGAACACCTCGTTCAGGGCGGTGAGCACCGCCCCCGGGTCCCGGAAATCCACGCTGGGGAGCGATCCGTGCCGGAGCACGTTGCCCGCGGTCACCGAGAGCAGGGCGGCGCCCACGCCGTGCCCGCAGACGTCGAGCAGGTAGATCGCGAGGTGGTCCGGGTCGATCCAGTGGTGCCCGAAGGCGTCGCCGCCGAGCTCCGTCGAGGGCACCAGCAGCCACTCCGAGCGCACCGGTCCGGCGGTGAGGGGCGGGGGTAAAATTGACCGGACGTAGTTCTCCGCTTCCTGCAGCTCCGCCTGCAGGCGCTGCTGGGTCTCCTCGATGGTGCGGACGTAGGCCCGCTCCTGGTCGCGGAACCGCTTCTTCTCGAGGCCGGCTCCGATGCGAGCCCGCAGCAGCGTCGGGTTGAAGGGCTTGGGCAGGTAATCTTCTGCTCCCCGCTCGATGCACCGCACGACGCTGCCGAGCTCATCGAGCGCCGAGATCATGATGACCGGCAGGTGGCTGAGCGCCGGGTCCGCCTTCATCTCGGCGAGCGTGCCGTGGCCGTCGAGCACGGGCATCATCAGGTCGAGCAAGACGAGGTCGTGGGGGGCGGCGCGCAGGCGCTCGAGGGCCTCGCGGCCGTCCCCTGCAACGGTGGTCGTGTGGCCCTGACGCTCGAGTTGCCGGGCCAGCATATCCCGGTTCCCGGGCTGGTCGTCCACGACGAGGATTCGTCCCGTGATCGGGGCGCGCCCGTCCTCCGCGGCCGCGAGCGGCGGGGCGGAACCGGCGGCCGGCGCGGCGGCGGGCGCGGCGGCCGCGATGATCTCGCCCGCGAGGGTGACCCGCTCGTCGGTGAGGTTGCGGTTGATCAGATCCAGCAGCTGTCGGGCGGCGCCGCGGATGCGCTGGAGGTCAGGTCCGTAGTTCTCGTGCCCGGCGTCCGCGGCCTCCTCCGCTAGCAACTCGCTGTAGCCGATGATCTGGTTGAGCGGCGTCCGGAGGTCGTGCCGCAGGTGCGAGAGCGACGAGCGGTCGGTGGGGTCGGACATCGGGCGGCGGCGCGTTAGGCCGCGGGGGTGCCCGGACCGGCGTATTTCTCGATCTTGGGCAGCAGCCGGGTGAGGTCGATCGGCTTAGTGTCGTAGTCGTCGCACCCGGCCGCGAGCGCCTGCTCGCGGTCGCCCGCCATCGCGTGCGCGGTCAGGGCGATCACCGGGATGGCCTTGGTCGCGGGGTCCGCCTTGATCCGGCGCGTCGCCTCCCACCCGTCGATCACCGGCAGACTCATATCCATCAAGATCACGTTCGGCTGGGTCGTGCCGGCGAGGTCCACGCCCTGCTGGCCGTCGACGGCGATCACGACCTCGTAGCCGCGGCGGAGGAGGCGCCGCGACAGCATATCGCGGTTCATCTCATTGTCTTCGACGAGGAGGATCTTGGGCATCGTATGGCGGGGTCAGAGGCGCAGCGGCGAGGCGCCGAGGAGGGCCTTGCCAAGGGCGTCGATCGCGCGGGAGACCTCCCGGCCGACGAGGTCCATCTTCGCGAGGGAGGCGAGGCGGTCGGCGCGGGCGTTGTACTCGGGGCCGCGGAAAATCACCGCGGCAAGCTGGCAGGCGCAGAGCAGGCTCAGCAGCGTCGCGTCCCGAGGGTCGGGAAGATCGTCGCCGAGGATCAGCGTGCGGAGGCGGGTGCGCACCTCGACCCGCTCGTGGTTGTCCACCGTCGGATAGCGGCGAACCCCGAAGACCCAAAGCACCTTGTTCTCCTCGCGCCGCAGGATGCCGCGCTCCACCAACCGGTCATCCGCCGCGGCTTCCAGCCAAGCAGAGCGTTGGGCGAGCACGCCGAGCCAGGAGCCGACTGGCTCCGGGGTCCGGGCCGCGGCGAGAACCTTCAGCACCTCGTCCAGAATCGGATCCCCCGTCGGCGCCGTGCTCAGCACGGTCAGCACGGCCGGGTCGGTGTCGATCCGGCCCAGATGGAAGAGATCACAGAGCGCGGCGCCGGCGAGAGCGTAGCTGAAGCCGAGGGTCGGCATCGGCAGGCGCTTGCCGGTGGCGTCGTCGAGGGCGAGGAGCGCGATCTCCTCGACGAAGGTGAGCTGGTGGGACGGGATCATCGTCAGGCGAGGCTGGCGGCGGCAGCGGCGGCGGAGGGGTGGACGGCCAAGACCTCAAGGAATCCGGACAACTCGAAGACCTCGTGCACCGCCGGGGTGAGGGCGGCGAACGCCGCGCGGCCGCCCGCGGACTTGAGCTTCTTGGCGCCACCGAGGAAAACTCGCAGGCCGGCGCTGCTCACGTAGTTGAGCGCGGAGCAGTCGAGCACCACCTTGCGCGTACCGGCCGCGACCAGGGCTTCCAGCCGCTGCTCCAATTGGGGACTGGCGAGGCCATCGAGGCGGCCCTGCAGGGCCAGCACCGTAATGTCATTCTGGGTCGAGGCGGTGATTTCCATAAGGATCAGGGGGCGGGAGGGGCGAAGGTGCGGACGAGGGTCAGGACGTTGCGTTCATCCCGACGCTCGTAGCCTGCGGAGTCCATCAGCTTTTTCACGAGGTGCACCCCGAGCCCGCCGATGGCGCGTTCGGCAAGGGGCGCGTGGATGTCCACCTCCGCCCGGGCGAGGGGATCGTAGGCGGGCGCGTCGTCCGTGAGCACGGCGGTCACCCGCCGTTCCTCGCGCCGGAGTTCGAGGGTGAAGGCGTGTCCGGGCTGTTCGCCATAGCCGTGGGTGATAACGTTGGTGACGGCCTCCTCGAGGGCCAACTGGAGGGCGTGGAGGTCGCGCGGCCCGGGTTCGAGGGGGGTGCAGAACGCCTCCACCGCGTCCGCCAGACGCGGGATTTCGTCGAGCGAGCTCGTGAGGGGAAGCAACTGGACCGCGGCGGACATCGTTCAGACGTAAAGCTCGCGCAGCATCGCCGCTGCACCCTCGTCGAGTTGCTCACGGCGGCGGATTTCGTCGAAGCGGTCGATCAGGTCCTCCTGCCGCAGACGGCGTTTCTCGGCGCCGCGGAAGTCGTGCACGACTTGGCCGCGGTGCATCATAATGATGCGGTCGCCGTAGGCCACGGCCTGCGCCATCGAGTGCGTCACCATCAGGGTAGTGAGGCCGTCCCGCCGGATCACCTCGTCAGAGAGGCTGATGACCTGGTCCGCGCTCTTGGGGTCGAGGGCGGCGGTGTGTTCGTCGAGGAGCAGCAGGCGGGGGCGAAGCCAGGTCGCCATCAGCAGGGTGAGGGCTTGGCGCTGGCCGCCGGAGAGCGAGCCGATGGCGTTGTCGAGGCGGTTCTCGAGGCCCATCCGCAGTCCGGCCACGCGCTCCCGCAGCGCGCCCATCAGGTCGGGAGCGAGGGCCCAGCCGAGCCCGCGGGCCCGGCCGCGGCGGGCGGCGAGGGCGAAGTTCTCGGCGATGGACATCCCGGGCGCGGTTCCGCTGAAGGGGTTCTGAAACACGCGGCCGATCAGGCTCGCGCGCCGGTGCTCGGGCCAGCGGGTGACATCGTGGCCGTCGAGGCGGATGCGACCCTCGTCGACGAAAAAGGAGCCCGCCACCGCGTTGAGCAGGGTGGATTTGCCCGACCCGTTGGTGCCGAGCACGATGATGAACGAGCCCTCGTCCAACGTGAGGTCCACGCCTTGGAGGGCGCGCACCTCGTTCACGGTACCGGGATTGAACGTCTGGCGGAGGCCTTGGAGCTCGAGCATGGGATCAGGCGGCCGGGGCGCCGCCCCGCCGGCGGGCGAGGAGGCGCGGGAGGACCAACGCGGAAAAGACGAACAGGGCGGTGATGAGTTTGAGGTCGTTCGGGTTGAGGCCCCAGCGCAGGGCCACGGCCACCAGCAGGCGGAACAGCACGGAGCCGAGTACGGCGCCGGCGAGGGCGAGGCCGAGACTCCGGGTGCCGGTCAGCGCCTCGCCGATGATTACGCTGGCGAGACCCCACACGATCATCCCGATGCCCATCTGGGCGTCGGCGAAGCCTTGGTACTGCGCGAGCAGCGCGCCGGATAACGCGACCAGGCCGTTGGAGAGGGCGAGGCCGAGGATGGTGTAGCGATCGACGTCGGCGCCGAGCGCGCGGACCATCTGCGGGTTATCGCCGGTCGCCCGCATCGCCGTGCCGACGTCAGTACGAAAGAAGAGGTAGAGGACCACGCCGGCCGCGACCGCCGCGAGGAACGCGAGGGTGAGCACCGCGAGGTCGCCCGGGGTCACCGGCCAGCCGAGCACGTGCAGCGGCCCGGCGCCGAACAGGGCTTGCCCGAGGCGCTCGCCCTGCGTGGCGAAGCTGTTCGCCTGCAGCAACGGCACGTTGCTGCGGCCCATCACGTGCAGGTTCACCGAGTACAGGGCCGTCATCACGAGGATGCCGGCGAGCAGGGAATTGATCTTGAAGCGGGTGTGGATCACCCCGGCCAAGGCGCCCGCGACCGCCCCGGCGAGCGCGCCGGCCGCCGTCGCGAAGATGGGGGATGTGCCCCCCACGAGGAGCACCGCGGCCACCGCCGCACCGAGGGTGATGGAGCCGTCCGTGGTGATGTCCGGGATCGAGAAAATGCGGAAGGACACGTACACGCCCATCGCGAGGAGCGAGAGGATCAGGCCGAGGGTCAGCGCGCCGAGGAGGAGGGTCATGGCGGGACGGTGGAGGTCAGGCTGGATGAGCCGGGGCGCACCAGAGCGCGCCGCGGAGGAATTCGCTGTCGCCCGCTCCGCCCGCGCCCCGCGGATCGGCGAGCAGATGCAGGATTGCTTGGAGGCCCTGACCGTCGAACAACTCGCGGACGGTCGCCGCCAGTTCGACCGCGCCCTGCCGCACGGGACGGTAGGGAAAGACGGCCGCGTGGACGTGCGCCCGGAGGCCGTCCCCGCCGAGTGGCCGCAGCAAGGGCTCGAAGGGCGTGCCCGCGCGCGCCACCACGCCTGCCAGTAGGGCCGTCGAGTCGCGGAAGGAGCGCTCCGGCGTGAACGAGAGCCAGTCCCGCACGGCCGGAAAAGCGAAGCGCTCGTCCGCGCCGGTACCCGCGGCGGGTGACTGGCGCAGGGTGGCGCCGACGAGGCCTGCGGACTCGACGACGGCGACAAACGCTACCGCGGGTGCCGCGCCCAGTGCGAGCGCCTCGGCCGCCAGCGCCGCGAGCGGCACGGAACGGCGGTCACCCAACGGGGTGAAGCGAGAGAGCAGGGCGAAGTCACCCTCGCCCGCCAGCCCGAGTAGCAGGTGGCCGGACGGCTCGAGGCCGCCCTCGGTCACCACGAAATCCGGCCGCCCGGGCCCGTCCGTCGGCTGGTAAGCGGCGGCGCCCCCGGCGGCTAGCAGTTCGCCGAGCCGGCTGCGGCTGTCCGCCGCGTCGGGGCCCAGCGCGCCCACGCCAAGGGCGAAGGTTCCCGGGCCGAAGCGGGTGGGGCAGAGTGCTTCCGGGGCCGCCCCGTGGAGCAGCCGGCCTGCTTCGCCGGTGATCCGCACGCGGAGTCCGCCCGGCCGCGCCCCGGCTACGGGGTGCAGTTCGTGCCGTGCCGCCGCGCCCTCGTGGACGCGCGCCGCGACCGGAGCGGCGGGGGCGGCGGCCGGCGCCGGGGTAGCGATGAGCTGCTCGAGGCCCGCCAACTCCAGAACCTCACGCACGGCGAGTGAGGGCGCGAGCACCCCGAAGCTGCCGCCGATGGCCTTCGCCTGCCGGTGGGCGGTCAGCAGGGTGCGCAGCCCCGCTGAACTCACGTAGCCCACGGTCGACATCTCGGTCCGCAGGTGGTGCTCCCCATCCCGGATCGCCGCCGCGAGCGCGTCGGCCACGTGGCCGGCCCAGCTCGCATCGAGCCGGCCCCGCAGGATCAAGATCAGTTCGCCGCCGCGCTTGTCGCGTTGGATGTCCATCGGTTCAGCGTTTCCCCTCGAGTTCCGCGACGAGCGCGGGATCGAGGCGGAGCCCGAGCCGCGTGATCGCCTCGCGGCCGATCCGGATCTCGTTCACCGCCACGTTCTCCATCGGGATGCCGGCCGGGCTCTCGCCGCCGAGCACGCGGGCGAGGAGCGGCGCGGCCGCCTTGCCGCTGTGGTAGAAACCGGGTCCGGCGCCCATGAGCGCCCCGCGGGCGGCCGCGTCCGGATCCTCCGCCACGAGGGGCAGCCGCGCCTCCTGGCAGACCTTGCGGATGCCGTCATAGGCGAGGAACGCGGTGTTGTCGCTCGTCAGGTA
>JBILWD010000261.1:0-5389 GCA_044370095.1 Opitutaceae bacterium
ATAAC
The DNA here is from genome assembly GCA_044370095.1 of Opitutaceae bacterium. Lineage (GTDB taxonomy): Bacteria > Verrucomicrobiota > Verrucomicrobiia > Opitutales > Opitutaceae > ER46. The sequence goes on from JBILWD010000261.1 coordinate 6, forward strand.
CATAGCAAGCGTGGGGACTGAAACCAGCCTTGGGGGAACGCCGGCGCGCGCCGAGCCGAAAAGGCCCGGGACGCCTTGACCGCGGTTCAGGGCACCGCGACGACAAATACTTGCGCGGGCGTCCCCGCGGGGCCCACCACCCGCTGGGTATAGGCGATCCGCCGGCCATCGGGCGAGAACACGCACGCCAGCGCCTCCGGCCCGCCTTCGCCCTCCACCCGCGGGGTGAGGCGGGTCGTCGCGCCGGTCGCCGCATCGGTCACGCACACGCTGCCGTCCATCGCGTGCGCCAGCCGCCGGCCGTCCGGGCTCCAGGTGAACGCGGAGCCGACCCCCGCGGCGCCCCGCGTGAGTTGCCGCGGCGCGCCGCCGTTGGGGGAAACGGTCCAGAGCTGCGCGTGGCCAGCCGCGTCCGCGCGCAGGAACGCGATGGCGCCATCCGCCGGGGACGCGCGGAGCCAGTGCCGCGGGGCTGGCGCCACGCCCCGCGGCGCCCCGCCGCCGAGAAAGGTGAGGCGCCGCTGCACGGTGCCGGCCGGCGGCGCCGGGCGGCGCGTCGCGGTGCCCTCAAGGGGCTCCGGGCCCGCCCGCGTCAGGTCCGGGGGCAGTTCGACGACGAAGACCTCGGCGTGCTCGCGGCCGTCGGGCGCCGTGACGTTCCCGAGGAACGCGAGGCGCCGCCGCCCGTCGCGGTCCGGCAGCCAGCCCTCCTCGTAGGCCCGGCTGATCTCGTCGGAACCGGGGCGCGGGCGGTTCACGGTCCGGGTCACGACCACCGAGAACCAGTCACCGTCGTGGCTGCGCGGGTGGGCACGCGGCACGCACACGCCACCCGGGACCGGGACGGCGACCGCCACGTTGCGCTGGTTGCGGTCGTGGTCCCCGGCCTCGCCGAGGCGCGCCAGCAGCTCGTCGTCGTAGGTGAAGCTGAGGGCGTCCCCGGCTGGGTGGAAGACGTGCACGTGCGACCCGCCGCGCAGCGCTCCGGGCACGAAGGGCGGCGCGTAGGTCATCGCGTCGAGCCCCCTGCCCTTCCCCGGATGTCCCGGCTCGACGAGGAAGCCGCGGCGGCGGCTGAGGCCGTAAGTCCACTCGGGCGTCGGGTGCTCGGGACCGAGGATGAAGACGACCTGATCGCGCCGCGGATGGTGCGTGACCACCCCGCAACGGGCGCCGTGCGCGGCCTGGTACAGGGTCTCCACGCGGCCCGTCGCGACCTCGACCCGCTCGATGCGCGCGCCGTCGAACTCACCTCCGGGGCCGCGGACGTCATAGACGATCCAGCGGCCGTCGGGGGACCAGACGTTGACGTTGGTCAGCACGTGCCCGTGCGGGGCCGAGGTCAGCTGGGTCTCGGGGGCGGCGGCGCCCGCCCCGGCGGAGGCGAGGAGCGCGGCGGCGCAGACACGGGCGGCGGGACGCGGGGGAGGCACGGGAGGGAAAGCCTGCGACGGCACGCGCAGCAGGAAGGCAACGATGGGCCGCTGACAAACAAAACCTCGCGGCCCGCCGGCGCGCGTACTTCAGTTCGGCCCTCACCCCGATGCCCTCCCCCCAGCGCCTGACCCTGTTCGCGGCCGCCGTGAACGCCGCCGCCTTCGCCCAGCTCGCCCCGACCCCGGCCAACCCGCCGCCCGCCGCCGAGGCGGTGCAACTCTCGCCCTTCGAGGTCAGCAGCCTCCGCGACGAGGGCTACCGCTCGGGCAATTCCGCCTCGGGCAACAAGATCGACACCCCGATCCGCGAGACCCCGCAGTCGATCCAGATCGTCAACCGGAGCTTCCTCGACGACCTGCAGGCGCGCTCGGTGGCGGACGCCCTCGCGTACACCAGCGGCCTGACCGAGGGCCAGAACCCGCGCGGCGACCGCTTCGAGATCCGCGGCTTCACCACCGGCATCCCCTTCAAGAACGGGTTCCGCGACTCGGGCCGCGCGCCGCGCGACACCGCGAACTTCGACCGCCTCGAGGTGGCGAAGGGCCCCGCCTCCGTGATCTTCAGCCGCACCTCCGCCGGCGGCGCCGTCAACATTCTCACCAAGCTGCCGCAGCCGCGCGCCGCCCGGGAGTTCGGGGTGGTGCTGGGCGGTTACGACTACTACCGCGCGACCTTCGACGCGACCGGCCCGCTCGCCGGCGACCGCCTCCTGTACCGCCTCAACGCGGCCTGGCAGGATTCCGGCAGCTTCCGCGACCACGGCTGGGCCCACCGCGTGTTCCTCAGCCCGGTGCTGAGCTGGCGCGCCGGCCCGCGCACGCGCGTCAACGTCGAGTTCGAGTTCCTCCGCGACCGCCGGGTGAACGACGCCGGCATCGTGGCCGTCGGCAACCGCGCCGCCCGCGTCCCCGCCCGCACCTTCTACGGGGATCCCGACGACGTGAACTCCACCGAGCAGTACGCCGGCCGCTACGAGGTGCTCCACACCTTCGCCTCCGGCCTCGCCCTCCGCCACGCCTTCCGCCTGAACTCCACCAACGAGAAGGGCTTCGACACCCAGTTCAACGCCGTCAACGCCACCACCCTGCTCCTCACCCGCAGCCGCCGCTGGCTGCAGTCGGAGGGCGTCGACAACTACTACACCCAGACGGAACTGAGCCGCGAGTTCCGCACCGCCGGCGTCCGCCACAAGCTGCTCGCCGGGATCGAGGTCGGCTACAACTTCGACGGCGGCATCACCAACCAGGCCCCGCTCACCGCCACCCCGGCGCTGAACCCCGTCCGCGGCACCACCGGCACCTTCGTCAACAACAGCTGGGTCGACTCGACCATCTGGTACGACGAGTACTTCGTGCAGGACCAGGTCTTCCTGCTGCAGGACAAGCTGACGCTGCTGGCCGGCGCCCGGCTCGCGCGCTTCAGCTCCTACAACACGAACAAGCGCACCGGGGTGAAGACCGACACGACCGGCACCAAGCCGAACCCGCGGCTCGGCGCCGTCTGGCTCCCGACCGACACCGTCTCGGTGTTCCTCAACTACTCCGACATCTTCGCCAACGCGACCGCGGTGAACCCGGACGGCAAGCCCCTCAAGCCCGTGCAATCCAGCCTGCTCGAGCTCGGCGCCCGCGCGGAGCTGCTCCAGCGCCGGATCACCGTGACGGCCGGCCTTTACGAGCTGATCAACCGCAACACCCTCAATCCCGATCCGGCGCGGCCCGGCTACCGCATCGAGACCGGGGAACAGCGCGCCCGCGGCCTCGAGCTCGACGTTGCCGGGCGCCTGCTCCCGGGCTGGCAGATCATCGGCTCGAGCAACTTCACGCGCGGGGAGGTGACGCGGGACCTGGTGAACCCGCGCGGCAACCGCCTCGCGAACACCCCCACCCGCACCTACAGCCTCTGGAACCGCTTCCAGCTGGGCGGCGAGGCTGCGCGCGGGTTCGCGACGGGCCTCGGCGTCGTGGCCGTGGGCGGCCGCTTCGGCGACGTCGCCAACACCTACTACATCCCGGCCTACGTCCGCTTCGACGGCTCCCTGAGCTACCGGGGCCGCACGTGGGACGCCTCGCTCAACGTGCAGAACCTGACCGACGAGGAGTACATCCGGACCGCGAACGGGCGGCTCTCGATCCGCCCGGGCAGCCCGCGCGACTACTCGCTGCGGCTCCGTCGCCGCTACTGAGCGCCACGGCGGCGGGCCGCTTCGCTCAGCGCCCCTCGGCCGCCCAGCGCTTCATCAGGGCGATGTTCTCGGTCAGCACGGTGCGCGAGCCCTCCTTGTTGCCCCGGTCGCCGGCGTAGACGCGCATGTCGCTGTCGTACATCGCGTCCGCCTCCGGGCCGCGGTCGCCGGTCACGCGCATCCACTGGTCGAGCCGCCCGCGCAGCCGCTCCAGCTCCGCCCGGTGCGCGGGATCGCCCGCGAGGTTGCGCACCTGCCAGCGGTCGGTGGTCCATTCGTAGAGTTCCTCCGCCGGGCGCACCGGGCGGAAGAGCAGCTCCGTCGCCAGGGGGTCGAGCCGGCCGGCCGCGTGCAGGGACCGGAGCGTCTGGACGATGCTCTTGCCGTCCTTGTACGCGTTGGGCTGCAGGTGTGGCCGCTGCGGCAGGAAGTTACGGATGTAGAGGTAACGCTCCGTCCGCACGCTGCGGAGGCGTTCGACCGTCTCGTCGCAACGGTCCCGCGCGGCGAAGGCGAACGAACGCGGCTGATACCCGGCCGCGAGCACGTTGCGGCCCTGCAGGCCCGCGGGCAGCGGCAGCCCGGCAGCCGCGAGGGAGGTCGGCACGAGGTCGATCAGCTCGACCAGGTCGTCGCGGACGGCGCCGCGGGGCACGCCGGGGCCGCGGACGATGAACGGCACGTGCGTGCCCTCGTCGTAGAGGAACTGCTTGCCGCGCGCGTGGCTGATGCCGTGGTCGGTGGTGAAGATTACCAGGGTGCGCTCGAGCTCACCCTCGGCCTCCAGCCGCGCGAGGACGCGGCCGACGTGCTGGTCGGTGAAGCGCACCGCGTCGAGGTACGCCGCCCAATCGCGGAGCAGCACCGGGTCGCGCGGGTAGTAGGGGGGCAGGGTCACGCGCTCCGGGTCGGTCGCGCCGCCGAGCTCCGCTGCGGCGCGCTCGGACAGGCGCTTCGCCGCCTCGTCGTTGCCGCCGCGCAGCTTCCCGCCCGCGAGCTGCACCTGCATAAAAAAAGGCTGTCCCGGCCGGCGGTTCGCCCAGTCCGCGCCGTCGTACATCGCGGGATCCCACTCGAAGTTGTAGTCCGTCTTGCCGAGCGCGGTCCCCGCCTTGCGTCCCGCCTTCGCCTGGCCGCCGCGTCCGGCTTCCGGCAGGCCGGAGCCGATCGCGGTGTGGTAACCCGCGCGCCGTAGCCGCGCCGGGATCGGTTCGACCCCTGCCGGCAGCGTGATCTTCAGTTCCCCGCGCCCGCTGCGGTGGTGGTGCGCGCCGATACTGGTCTGGTACATCCCGGTGATGAACGCCGAGCGGCACGGCGAGCAGACCGGCGCGGTGGTGAAGGCGCGGCTAAACCGCGTGCCCTCGCGCGCCAGCCGGTCAAGGTGCGGCGTCTGGATGAGCTTCTCCCCGTAGCACGACAGGTTTGCGGACATATCGTCCACGATGAACCAGAGGACGTTAGGCCGGCCGGCATCCGCGGCGCGGGCGAGGCCGGCGGCGGCAAACAGGGTGAACAGGAGGGCGGGGAGGCGCATGGGGGAAAGAGGCCCGCGGCGGACAGCGCCGCGAACCGAGAATTGTGTTGGGCCGCGCACGCCGGGCCGCAAGGTTCATCGCGTCGCCCGTTCCCCGATGCCCGTTCCCCGCCGCACCGCCCTGCCCCGCCCCTTGGCCCTCGTGTCGCTGCTCGCGCTCGCGGCCCTCCTGCCCCCGACGGCGACTGCCGCCACGCCGAAGGCCGCGAAGAAGGCCCCGCCCCC
>JBILWD010000262.1:0-5386 GCA_044370095.1 Opitutaceae bacterium
GCTGGTGCTGAGGAAGCTGCGGCGGGTGAAGGGGGTCAGGTCGGCCATGGGATCAGGTATTGGCGGTCAGTTACCCTGCTCGGACGAAAGCGCAAACCGGTTGTGCCGGACCAGCACGAGGGCGAAGGCGACCAGCGCGACGTGCACGCCCAGCCAAGCGACGCCCTCGCCTTCCTGCACGACCATCAGGCCGAAGGAGAGCCCGGTGTAAAGGAGGCCGGTGAAGAAGAGGGTGCCGCGGGTCTTGAAGCCGGCCAGCAGGCTCAGGCCGAGGAGGACGAGCGCGTAGCCGAGGAAGAACGCGAAGGTCTTGGTGGCCCAGAGCGGGAGGATCGAGGCGCCCGAGATGCCGCCGGCCATCCGCGCCATGTTCTTGTAGTAATTCTCGAAGGAGAACGAGCCGCCGCTCTCGAATTTCTCGAGGCCCGCGAAGAGGGTCCGCAGGCCCAGCCAGAGGCGGAGGACCAAAAAGGCGGCGGTGTATTCGGGACGGTTGGTTTCGGACGAGGGGGCTTGATGGGCGCTCATGGGTAAAAGGGTGCGGAGGGAAGGGGAGGGGCCGCCGGAAGCGACGACGGAGAACGGTTGTGCACGACCTGCCGGCGGAAAGGCAAGCCGGACCCTTTCGTAGCCCGCGGATTTTCGCGCGCCACGCCCGTACCTGACTTCGGCCTTGCCGCCCGCCGTACCGCGGACGCAACGTGGCCCGCGATGACCCAGCTGCAACGCACCCCCCTGCGCGACTTCCACGCGGCGCGCGGGGCCCGACTCGTCGACTTCGCCGGCTGGGAAATGCCCGTGCAGTACCGCAGCATCCTCGAGGAGCATCGCGCCGTCCGCCGCGCCGCGGGGCTCTTCGACGTCAGCCATATGGGGGAGTTCGACGTGAGCGGCCCCGGGGCCGCCGCCTTCCTCAACCGGCTCGTTACCAATGACGTCGCCCGCCTCTTCCCGGGCCGCGTGCTCTACAGCCCGATGTGCTACCCGGACGGTGGGGTGGTCGACGACCTCCTCGTTTACCAGCGGGCCGCGGATGATTTTTTCCTGTGCGTCAACGCGGGTAACCTCGCGCGCGACCTCGAGTGGATTCGGACCCAGGCCGCCGGCCACGACGTGACGGTTACGGACCGCTCCGCCGAGACGGCGTTGCTCGCCTTGCAGGGGCCGCGCGCGGTGCCGATCTTGCAGGGGCTCACGGCGACGGACCTCGCGGGGATCGGCTACTACCACTTCGCCCCGGGCGAGGTCGCCGGCGTGCCCTGCGTGCTGAGTCGTACGGGCTACACGGGCGAGGACGGCTTCGAACTGTATCACGCGGCGGGGCACGCGGTGCGTTTGGCGGAGGCCCTGCTGGCCGCGGGCGCGCCCCACGGCCTTGAACTCGCGGGCCTCGGCGCGCGGGACAGTCTCCGCCTTGAAGCCGGCTACCCGCTTTACGGGCACGAATTGAGTCCTGCGATCTCACCGCTGGCGGCCGGCCTCGGCTGGACCGTCAAGCTGGACAAGGGCTGCGACTTTCTCGGGCGCGACGCGCTCGTGGCCGAGAAGCGCGGCGGTTCCCCGCGCCGGGTGGTTTATTTCCGCACGGGCGATCGCCGTATCCTGCGCCCGGATTCCCCGGTGCTCAACGCGGCCGGCGCCGTCGTCGGCCAGGTTCTTTCCGGCACCCTCTCCCCGATGCTGCAAGAGGCGATCGGTTCCGCGCTGGTCGAGACCGCGGCCGCGACGGCGCCGCTCGCGGTCGAGGTGCGCGGGGCCACCGTGCCCCTGCAACTGGTTCGCCCGCCGTTTGTCCCGCTGGGCCGCACCTGATCCCCTTTCCTATGAGCTCCGTCCCCGCAGATCTCCGCTACGCCAAGTCCCACGAGTGGGTCCGCCCCGAGGCCGATGGCACCGTCACCATTGGCATCACGGACTACGCGCAGAATTCGCTCGGGGACATCACCTACGTCCAGTCGCCCAAGGTCGGCGCGGTCCTCGCCGCCGGCGCGGTGTTCGGGGTGGTGGAGTCGGTCAAGGCGGCCAGCGACCTTTACGCGCCGGTGGCCGGCACGGTCGTCGCGGTCAACCCGGCGCTGGACGGAGCTCCCGAGACGGTGAACCGCGAGCCCTACGGTGCGGGGTGGATGCTACGCCTCAAGCCGGCGGATCCCGCGGCGGTCGGGGCGTTGCTGGACGCCTCCGCCTACGGCGCGCTGCTCGGCTGAGCGGCCCTCAGCCGGATTTACCGACCGCGGGGAAGAGGGCCCGGAACTCAGGGTCGTCGCGCAGGGATGCAAGGTCCGGGTCCTGCTGCATCCAGCGGAAGTCGTCGTACCCGAGGTCGAGGGCGCGCCGGAGCTCACGGAGTGCGTCCGCGCGCCGCCGCGTCAGGGCGAGGCTGCAGGCGAGGTTGTAGTGCGCGGTGGCGTTGTCCGGCTCGAGCCGAACCATCCGGCGATCCATCCGGAGTCCGTCCGGAATGCGCCCGAGGCGCGTGTAGAGCGCACCGAGGATCTCCACCACGCGACCATATCCGGGCTCGCGGCGGAGGACGGACTCGAAGAAGCGGACCTCGAACTCGGCGTCGGCGGGAGGGCGTTTCATCGGGCGTTAGGGGCGGCCGCGCCGGGCGCACTGGCCGGTGTCCCGCAGGGCATCGCAGCGCGCGCTCACTTGAAGGCGCTGGTTCACCGGGGTGAGGCCGAGCTTCGAGGACACGGTGTTGCCGTACCACGACATAAACGGGGCGCTGATCTCGAAGATCCGGTCGCAGTCCACGCACACGACCTGCGCGACCTGGGTGTCGTCGCCCTCGCGGTGGGTGCGGTAGAATTTCTCGCCGGTGCCGATGTCCACCTCACGCAGGAGCCCGCACTCCGTCAGGATGGGCAGGGTGCGGTAAACGGTGGCGCGCGAGACCGAGTCGTCGATGTCGCGCGCGTACTCGAGGAGTTGCTCGGCGGTGAAATGCTCCCGTTGGGCGAGGGCGGCGTCGAGGATGGCGAGCCGCTGGTTGGTCGCGCGCAGGCCTCGCTTGGCGAGGAAGGCCCGGAATTGTTCGCGCGGGGAGGATCGGCTCACGCCGCGGACTGTCGGGTGCGGGCGCGGGCCGTGTCAAGGGACGGCTGCCGTGGCCGTCTGGCCGGAGAAAGTTGTGCCGTGGGGCTTGAGAAATCCGCCGCCGGCCCCATCACTCTTGGTCGCGGCGCGCGTCTTGCCCCGAGATCGCTGCCCCGAATTCCCCTCGCGATGCGCCACTTCCCCGTCCTCCCCGCCCCGGTCCGGCCGGCTTTCCTCCGGTGGGCGGGTCTGGCGCTCGGGCTGGTGGCGTTCTTCGCGGGAGCCCGCGGCGCCGATCTGGCCGGGGCTCGGGAGCGGCTCCTCGGCGGCGGTTACACCGAGGTCATCCGCGAGGCCCAGGCCGAGTTGCGCGAGGGGGCCGGCAACACCGAGTGGTCGCTGCTGTTGATCCGCGCGCTGCTGACCACGGGCCGGGGGGCCGAGGCCGACGCGGCACTGCAGGAGGCGCTCGGGCGCGACGCCCGCAGCCTGCGACTGCGCTGGCTCGGCCGCGACGTCGCCTTCGCCAACGGCCGGCCCGAGGAAGCCCAAGCCCGTCTCGAGGAGGTGCGCCAGGCCGTGCGCAACAGCCCGTGGATGTACCGCTCGCCCCCCGACCTCGTGGTCTTCGGCCGCGCGGCGCTCCTGTTGGGCGCCGATCCGAAGGAGGTCCTCGAAAAGGTTTACGCCACTGCCCAGAAGGCCGACCCGCGGCTTCGCGACGTCTACCTTGCTCGCGGCGAGCTCGCCCTCGAGAAGCACGATTACGCCCTCGCCGCGCGCGCTTTCGAGGAGGGTTTGAAGCAACTGCCGGACGACGCCGACCTCCACGCCGGTCGCGCCCGGGCCTACGCCGAGAGCGACCGCAAGGTGGCGCAGGCTGCCCTCGGCGCCGCGCTGGAGCGCAATCCGCGGCACGTGCCTGCGCTGCTGCAGACCGTGGATAATTACCTTTCGGCCGAGGCCTACGCCGAAGCGGAGAAGGGGATCGCCGCGGTGCTCGACATCCACCCGGGGCACCCGGAGGCGTGGGCCTACCGCGCGGTGCTCGCGCACCTCCGGCACGATCCCGTCGCCGAACAGCTCGCGCGCGCCAAGGCCCTCGCCGCCTGGCCGGGCAACCCCCGCGTCGACTCGCTCATCGGCGAGGAATTGTCCGCCAAGTACCGCTTCGTCGAGGGCGCGGCCTACCAGCGGAAGGCCCTCGCCTCCGACGCCGAGTACCTGCCGGCGAAGGCGCGCCTCGCCAGTGACCTCCTCCGCCTCGGCGAGCACGCCGAGGGCTGGGCCCTCGCGCAGGCCGTCCACGAGCGGGACCAGTACGACGTCGAGGCGTTCAACCTGGTCACCCTCCGCGAGACGATGGATAAGTACGCGACCCTTGCGAACGAGGATTTCGTCGTGCGGATGGCCGCCCCGGAAGTGGCGGTCTACGGCCCGCGGGTGGTCGCGCTGCTGCGCCGGGCGCACGACACCCTCGCGGCCAAGTACGGCGCGGAGCTGCAGCGGCCCACGCACATCGAAATCTTCGCGGACCCGCGGGACTTCGCGGTCCGTACCTTCGGCTTGCCCGATGTCGCGGGCTTCCTCGGCGTCTGCTTCGGCCGGGTGGTCACCGCGAACAGCCCGGCCAGCAGCACCTCGCCGACGAACTGGGAGGCGGTCCTCTGGCACGAATTCTGCCACGTCGTCACCCTGCAGCTGACCCGTAACCGGATGCCGCGCTGGCTCAGCGAGGGCATCTCCGTCTACGAGGAGCGCCAAGCGAACCCCGCTTGGGGGCAGCGGATAAACCCTGCGTACCGCGAGATGATCTTGGGCGAGGACCTGGTGCCCGTGGGCCGCCTGAGCGCCGCCTTCCTCGCGCCTAAGTCGCCCCGCCACCTCCAATTCGCCTACCTGCAATCTTCGTTGGTCGTGGAATACCTCGTCGCCCGCCACGGCCTCGACGCGCTGCGTGCGATCCTGCGGGACCTGCGCGAGGGCGTGGAGATCAACGCGGCCCTCGCCCGGCACACGGTGCCGCTGGAGCAGCTGGAGCCGGCCTTTGCGGTCTATGCGCGCGAGCAGGCCGAGCGGCTCGCCCCCGGCCTGGGGTGGGAGCGGCCTGAGGCGGCGGTCTTCCTCGAGGAGGGCGCGACCGAGTTCGCGGCCTGGGAGCGTCGCCAGCCGGACAATTACTGGGTGCTGCGGGCTAAGGGCCAGCGCCTCGCGGCTGCGCAGGACTGGGCCGGGGCCGTGGTGCCGCTGCGGCGGCTGGTGGAACTTTATCCGCATCAGAAGGGGGAAGACGCCGCGCACCGGCCGCTCGCCGCGGCCTTGCGATCCCTCGGCGACCCCGCGG
>JBILWD010000051.1:0-15916 GCA_044370095.1 Opitutaceae bacterium
CAGGACCAGCGTGTTGCCCGAGCCGAGCCCGCGCAGGTTGATCGTCGAATTGTCGCCGCGGGCGTCGGCCCCGAGCGTGTTGCCCTCGTCGAGCGTGATGGGGCCGCCGATCGAGAAGGTGTCGAAGAGCTCGGCCGCGGTGGGCACGCCCCGCAGGTCGAGGTCCTCGAGGTTCATCACCGTGACGGGGAGGATCTTCTCCTCGTCCAGCCGGCGGATGTTGGTGCCGGTGACGGTGAACGCCTCGAGTTGCACGGCCTCGGCGGCGGGAGGAGCCGGCGGGCGGGGTGCCGGGGCCGGTTGGGCCGGAAGCAGGGACGGGAGCAGAAGTAACAGGATCAGACGGGGGGTGCTCATCGGTGTCAGGTGATAACCCTAGAAGTGGCGGCAAGCGACGAGGGCGCAAGCCCGTCCGCCAACACGCGCCGAGCTTGCCAGCTGAGGGGGTGCGGTGCCTGCTCGGGTGCCGGCCTTACCCCCGATGCGCCCCGTACCGTCCCGTCTGCTCTGCCGTTGCCTGCCCGTTCTCGTCGTCCTGAACGTCGGGGCGCGCCCCGTTCCGCAGGAGTTCCGGCAGAAGGTAGCCCTGCACCACGGGGACATCACCACGCTATGAGCCCTCCCCTGCCCCGTCCCGGAGAACGCTGGCTGCGCGCCCTGCAGGCCGTGGGGGAGAACCCGGCGCTGGCGGCGATCCGCGCGGGGATGGTGTCCCTCGTGCCGTTGACCATTCTCGGCGGCCTGTTCCTGGTGCTGACGCACCTGCCCCTGCCGGGCGGCGCGACGCTGCCGGCGGCGTGGAAACCGTTGCTGGAGGTGCCCGTCACCGCAACCTTCGGGCTACTGGCGGTCTTCGCGTGCTTCGCCATCGCCCAGGACTTCGCCGAGCGCCTGGGGCTCGATGCGGCGGGATCGGCGCTCACGGCCACCCTTTGTTTCCTGCTGCTGCAGGTGAAGCCGGGCGCGCCGGGCCTCGATCCGGCCGGGCTCGGTTCAGCGGGCCTCTTCACCGCGATCGTCGTCGCGCTGGTCGCGGTGCGCGTCAAGGCGTGGTTCGTCGCGCGCGGCCTCGTGATCCGGCTCCCGGGCGAGGTGCCTGCCGTGGTGGCGGAGTCCTTCCTCTCGCTCGTCCCGCTGGTGGTGCTGGCGGCCGGATTCTGGGCCCTGCGTTTCCTGCTCGGGCTGGACCTGAACGCGGCCGTGCAGGCGGCCTTCGCGCCGCTGGTGTTCGCCCTCGACACCCTGCCGGGCATCCTCGTCTACGCCCTGCTGGTCACGCTGCTCTGGTCTGTGGGCGTGAACGGGGACAACACCCTCGACGCGGTCGTCGCGCCCGTGTTCCTGCAGTTCCTAGCCGCAAACGTGACCGCGCTGGCCGAGGGCCGGCCGCCGCCGCACATCACGGCCAATGGCTTCTTCTCGACCTTCGTGAACGTGGGCGGGACCGGCGCCACCCTCGGGCTCGCGCTGGTCCTCTGGCGTTCGCGGGACCCGGGGCTGCGCCAGGTGGCCCGGCTCTCGCTACCCACCCAGGTCTTCCAGATCAACGAGCCGATCTTCTTCGGGGTGCCGATCGTCCTCAACCCGCTGCTGATGGTCCCGTACATCCTGAACGCGCTGCTGCTCACCGCCGGAACCTACGCGCTGATGGCGGCAGGATTGGTGGCGCGGCCCGTCCTGAACATCCCGTGGACGACCCCGCCCGTGATCGGCCACTACCTGGTGACGGGCGGTGACTGGCGGGCCGCCGTGTGGGGCGCCGCGTCCCTCGCCCTGGCGACGCTGGTGTACCTGCCGTTCGCCCGCGCGCTGGAGCGGAGCCGCCGCGCGGCCGCGCCCACCCCGGAGGGCCCCACCCGATGAGTCGGGCACCGTTCCTAGCTGGGGTGGTCGAAGGCTTCTACGGCCGGCCGTGGACGGACGCCCAGCGCCACGCCCTGGTGCGGCAGCTCGGCGACCTTGGCCTCAACGCCTACCTGTACGCGCCCAAGGACGACCTCCGCCACCGCGCGCGCTGGCGCGACCCGTATCCTTCGGACGAAGCGGAGGGCCTGCGGGAACTCATCGCCGCCTGCGGAAAGGCGGGCGTCGCGTTCATCCCCGCGCTGGCCCCGGGACTCGATGCCGCATTCGCGTCCCCGGAAGGACACGCCGCGCTCGACGCCAAGGTGGACCAGCTCGCCGGCCTCGGGGCCCGGGACTTCGCGGTGCTGTTCGATGACATCGTGGCGGCACCCGCCTCGGGCCATCTCGGGGCCACCGAGCACGACGCGGCGCCGCAGGTCGCCTTCGCCCACCGGCTGCTGGCCCGCCAGCGCCGGCGCGACCCCGCGGCGCGGCTGCTCTTCTGCCCGACCCCCTACTGCGGACGGATGGCGGGCGACGTGGCCGGATCCCGGTACCTCCGCCACCTCGGCGCGCACCTTGACCCGGCGATCGACGTGCTGTGGACCGGGTCGGAGATCATCTCGGAGTCGATCACCCCGGCGGATCTCGACGGGCTCACGGCGGTGCTGCGGCGCCGGCCGCTGATCTGGGACAACCTCTTCGCCAACGACTACGACCTGCGGCGCCTGTACCTCGGCCCCTACGCGGGGCGGCCCTCCACCCTGCGCGCGGCCACGGCGGGAGTGTTGCTCAACCCGAACTGCGAGTTCCCCGCGAACCGCCTCGCCCTCGATACTTTCGCCGCGTGGGTCGCGCGCGAAGATTACGAGCCGGGAGGGACGCACGACGCGGCGCGCGAGGCGTGGCGGGCGGACTGGCGCTGCCTGGACGCAGGCGGCGGCGCCACCCCGCTGCCGGCCGACCTGCTCGCGCTGCTATGCGATTGTCTGCACCTGCCCTTCACCCACGGGTCGCGCGCGGAGGCTTGGCGGGAGGATGTCGCGGCCGCGCTCCAGGGTGACCCGGCGGCCGCGGGACGCGCCCGGGTAGCCTGCGCGCGGATGGCGGCGCTCTTCGAGCACCTGACCCGGCTCGAGAACCGCGAGTTGCTCCACACCGTCTACCGGCTGGCCTGGGAGCTGAAGGAGGAAGCGGGGCTGATCCTCGGTTGCCTCGACTGGGCGGCGGGCGATCCGGCAGCCGGGGCGGCGTTCTTTTCCGCCGAGCATCGGCCGCGCACCTACCGTGGTGGCCTCGCGGCTGACCTGCAGCGCCTGCTGCCGATGGGCCCCGATGGCGGCTTCAAACCGGGGACCGCGCGATGAACCCGATCCGCCGCGGAGACTTCACGGTGCGGCTCGCGGAACCGCGCGACCGAGCGGCGTGCTACGCGGTCTGCCTCGGGACCGGGGACAGCGGGCGCGACGCGACCCACCTGCACACCGATCGGGACGCCCTGGGCCACGTCTACGTGGGAGCCTACCTCGCCTTCGAGCCGGAACTCGCCCTGGTGCTGGAGGACGGAGCCGGCGTCTGCGGCTATGCGCTCGCCGCCCTCGACACGCGCGGCTTCCAGCGCCGCTACATCGAGGAGTGGCTGCCCCCGCTGCGGGCGCTGCGGGCCGCGCCGACCGGGCCCGCGGCGGGCTGGAGCCGGGACGAGCAGCTGTGGCACCTCTACCATCATCCGGAGCTGTTCCTGCCGGAGCCCTACGCGGATCATCCCTCGCACCTGCACATTGACCTGCTGCCGCGGGCGCAGGGTCGGGGCCACGGCCGGGCGATGATGGAGGAACTGCTCGGCCGGCTCGCCGTCCGGGGCTCCCCGGGCGTGCACCTCGCGATGGCGCGCCACAACCACCGGGCGGCCGCGTTCTACGCGAAACTCGGCTTCCGCGAGCTCGCGCGGGGCGCCGACGCGATTTACCTCGGACGAACGCTGCCATAAGCGATCCCTCAACCTAGCCTAGGCCCGAGGCATCTTCCCCGCGCCCCCCCTCCATGGGTTCCCCCTCCCCCACCCCCTCCTTGGTCGGCCTTGTCGGCCTCGGGCTTCTGGGCAGCGCGCTCGCCGAGCGCCTGCTCGGCAGCGTCCGGCCGGTCCTCGGACACGATCTGGATCCCGCGCGCCGCGAGGCCCTCGCCCGGGCCGGCGGTGAGATCGCGCGGGATTCCGCGGAGGTTTTCGGCCGCTGCCGCCGCGTCCTGCTGAGCCTGCCCACGCACGTGGAGGTGAAGGCCGTGCTGGCCGCCGCCGGGACGGAGGTACGGGCGGGTCACGTCATCGTCGACACGACCACCGGCGATCCGGAGGCCACCGCGGAGCTGGCCGCGGAGCTGGCCACCCGGGGCGTCGCGTACCTCGACGCCACCGTTTCCGGCAGCAGTTCCCAACTCCGGGAGGGCTCGGCCGTACTGATGGTCGGCGGTGACCCGGGCGCGTTCGCGGCCTGCGGGGACCTCCTCGCCCCGCTCGGCCGCGCGACCTTCCACTGCGGCGACGCGGGAGCCGGTGCCCGGATGAAGCTGGTCACCAATGTGGTGCTGGGGCTGAACCGGGCGGCGCTGGCCGAGGGTCTCGCGCTCGCGCAGGGACTCGGGCTCGACGCCCGGCAGGCCCTCGCCGTGATGCAGGGCGGACCCGCCTACTCGCGGATCATGGACCGCAAGGGCGAGCGGATGCTCTCCGGCAACTTCACCCCCGAGGCCCGCCTTTCCCAGCACCTGAAGGACGTCCGGCTGATCCTCGAGCAGGGCGACGCCGCAGGCCTGCCGATGCCGTTCAGCCGCGCCCACCGCTCGGTGCTGGAAGCGGCGGAGTCCGCCGGGCTCGGCGCGCTGGACAACAGCGCCATCATCCGCGTCCTCACCGCCCGAGCGGGAGCCAACGACCCCCAATGACCGCCACTCCGCTCTCCCCCCGCGCCCGCTACGCGGTCCTCGCGGCCGCCTTCGGCGCGCTGCTCTTCGACGGCCTAGAACTCGGCCTGATGCCGCTGGTTTCACTGTCGGTCTCCCAGTCGCTGCTCGGCGCTGCCTACACGCCCACGCTCGGCGGCGACTGGTTCGCCCGGTACACGGCCGCGCTGATGGGCGGGGCGGCCATCGGCGGCATCCTGCTGGGCGCCCTCGGTGACCGCATCGGGCGGACCCGCGCGATGGGGGTGAGCATCCTGTTCTATTCCGTCTTCGCAGGCGTGGGCGCGTGGGTGACGACCCAAGAGCAGATGCTCGTGCTGCGCTTTGCGGTGGGCCTCGGGGTCGGCGGCGTCTGGCCGAACGCGGTCGCGCTGGTGGCCGAGTCTTGGCCCGACAAGTCCCGCCCCGTCGTGGCCGGGTTGATGGGCGCCGCGATCAACTCGGGCATCCTGCTGCTGTCGCAGATTGCCCAGCTGTATCCGGTGACCCCGGACTCGTGGCGCTGGCTGTTTTACCTCGCCGGCGCACCGGCCGTGCTCGGGGTCGCGGTGCTGCTGTTCCTCCCGGAGTCGCCCGCGTGGCTGGCTTCCCGCGCTAAGGCCGGTGAGCCGAAACCGCCGGCGCCGCTCCGCGAACTTTTCCGGCCCCCGCTGCTGCGGATCACGCTGGTCGGGATCCTGCTGGGCTCGATCCCGCTCGTCGGGGCGTGGGCCGCGAGCAAGTGGATGATCCCGTGGGCGGACGAGATCGGCCGGGCCGTCGAGTCGAACTACAAGGCGATGACGCAGGGCTGGTGGGCGAAGGGCGCGATCCTCGGCAGCCTGATCGGCGCGCAGATCGCGGCCCTGCTCGGCCGGCGGCTCTCCTATTTCCTGATCAGCGTGGGCGCCTTCGGCCTGACCTGGGCGATGTTCCAGCTGACCGCGCCGCTGCAGCCCAGCTTCCTGCCGATCGTCTTCGCGCAGGGCCTGGTCGCCACGCTCTTCTTCGGCTGGCTGCCGCTGTACCTGCCCGAGCTCTTTCCGACCGCCGTGCGCGCGACCGGCAGCGGGATCTCCTACAACGTCGGCCGTTTTGCCACCGCCGTCGGGGTGCTCGCCGCGGGCGCCCTCTTCACCTCGCTGGGCGGCAGCTACGCCCGGGTCGGCGCGGCCGCCTCCTTCATCTACGCGGCGGGCATCCTCGTCATCTGGCTCGCCCCCGAGACCAAGCGTCAATCCCTCGCGAAATGAAAGCCCTGCTCCGCCTACTCGTGCCCCTCGCAGCGCTGGCCGCCGCCGCCCCTGCCGGCGAGCCCGTCACCTTCGCGCGCCAGACCGACCGCGTCCGCATCGAGATCGGCGGGCGGCACTTCTCGGATTACCTGCACGCGGGTTGGCCCAAGCCCTGCCTCTACCCCATCCTCGATGCCGACGGCACCGCGTACACCCGCGATTACCCCTTCAGGAAGAACCCCGCCGAGGTGCCTGACCACGACTGGCACCGCGGCGTCTGGTTCGCCCACGGCGCGGTCAACGGCCACGACCTCTGGCGGGAATTGCCCGACCGGAAGACGGGACGCGTGCGCCTCGAGCGGATCGTGGAGACCCGGGACGGCCCGGCCGGCCTGCTGCGCGTCCGCAGCGTCTGGGAGACGGCGGACGGCCATCCGTTGCTCACCGACGAGACCACGCTGCGCATCGTGCGGGAGGGCGCGGTGACCCGCCTCGACTACGAGGTCCGGCTCCTCGCGACGCACGGGCCGGTGACCCTCGGCGACACCGAGGAAGGCACGATGGCGGTCCGGGTGAACGAGGCCCTGCGCGTGACCCACGGCAAGGGCGCGACCAAACGACCCGGTACGGGCCGCCTCGTGAATGCGAAGGGGGATGCCGGGGTTCCCGCCTGGGGTAAACGCGCGGCGTGGGCCTCGTACAGCGGACCTTTGACCGACGGACGAGTGATCGGCGTGGCACTGTTAGAGCATCCGAGCAACTTCCGGCACCCTACCTGGTGGCACGCGCGCGATTACGGCCTGTTGTCGGCGAATCCCTTCGGCCGGCACGATTTCGAGAAGCTCAAGGACCAGCCGAACGCCGGGGATCACGTGATCCCCGCGGGGGGCGAGCTGCTGCTTTGCTACCGGCTCGTCTTCCACCGCGGGGACGAGCGCGCGGCCGGCATTGCCGCCGAGTTTGCGGCCTACGCGGCCGGGGAGGCTGGGCGATGAGGCGCGTGGCGCTCCTCGCCCAGCGACCCGGATGTGCCGCGCGTGAGGAGGAGTAATTTCGGACCGCACGCCCCAAAGTTAGAAATGCCCGTGACCCCTGTCTTCCCAGCCCGATGAAAAACCTACTCCGCCGTGATTTCCTCCGCCGCGCGACCGCCGGCGCCGCCCTCGCCTTCCCCGCCCTGCGGCTCGGTGCCGCGGGTTCCAATCAGGAAATTCGCCTCGCGGTGATCGGGCTCGGCGGCAAGGGCCGCGGCCACGCCCGGACGCTGCTCAAGTTCCCCGGCGCCCGACTCACCGCCCTCTGCGACGTCGACCCGCAGCGCCTCGCGGAGCAGGTCGCGGCGGCCAAGGAGGCCGGCGTGACCGTCGCCGGCGCGACCGACCCGCGGCGCATCCTCGAGCGGGCGGACGTCGACGCGGTGGTCATCGCGACGCCCAACCACTGGCACGCTGTGCTGACCGCGTGGGCCTGCCGCGCGGGCAAGGACGTCTACGTCGAGAAACCGGTCTCGCACAGCCTGGGCGAGGGTCCGCGGATGCTCGCCGCCGCCGCGCGGCACGGCCGCATCGTGCAATCGGGCACGCAGTACCGCTCGGACGAGGGCATCCGGGCGGCCACGGCCTGGATCCGCGAGGGTCACATCGGCCGGCCCCGTTCGGCGCACGTCGCTTGGTACGAGTACCGCCCCGGCATCGGCCGCGCGGCCCCCCACCGGCCCGCGGGCCTCGACTACGATCTCTATTGCGGTCCCGCGCCGGCGGATCCGCTCACCCGTCCGAAGCTGCATTACGATTGGCATTGGTTCTGGTCGACCGGCGACGGCGACCTCGGCAACAGCGGCGTGCACCCGATCGACGCCTGCCGCTATATGGCCGGGCTCACCGGCTTACCGCGGCGCGTACGCTGTCTGGGCGGACGGTTCGGGGTCGACGACGCCGCGGAGACGCCCAACACCCAGCTTACGCTGGTCGACTACCCGGGTCTGCCGATGCTGGTGGAGAACCGCAACCTGCCGGCCAAGGCGGGCCAGCGAGCGATGGACGCCTTCCGCGGCATCCGCGAGGGCTTCGCGCTGGATTGCGAGGGCGGCTCCTTTGTGGGCCTGAAGGGCGGGGGCGTGATTTACGACCGGGAGGGCAAACGCCTCCGCCAGTTCCCCGGCGAGGGCGGCGGGCGCCATCTGGCAAACTTCCTCGACGCGGTGCGCTCCCGGCGCGGCGGGGACCTGAATGCGCCGCTGGCGGAAGGCCACGCCTCCTCCGCCGTCTGCCATCTCGGCAACTTGTCGTGGCGGCTCGGCCGCGAGGACGCGCTGGCGGCCTGCCGTGAGGCCGTCCGTCCGCACGCCGGGGCGGCGGAGCTCGTGGACCAGTTGGCCGGGCACCTCCGGGCGAACCAGCTCGACCTAGGCCAAGCGCGGTTCCGTATCGGCCCCTGGCTGGAGGTGGCACCGGACACCGGGGCGCTCACGGCGGTCGAGGGTGCAAGCGCGGTCGAACTGTCAGCGGCGCGCCAGCTCGCCGAGGGCCGCTGGCGCTCCCCCTACGGTTTCGAGGCCTGATCCGGCCAGCGCGGCCGCGCGCTCACAGCAGCCCCAGCCACATCCACCACGGCACCTCGACGGCGAGGACCACCACGAATACCACCGCGGTCATCGGCACGCCAAGCCGGAGGGCCTCGCGCTGGGTGTAGCCGCCATTGCCCTCGCCGATCCCGACTAGGACATTCATATGATGAAACGGCAGGAGCCAGTGGCAGGCCACCGCTGTGTAGGTGATCAATGCCGGCACCAGCGGATTGATGCCGGCCGGAGCCGTGAACGCGATCAACGCGGGCGTGGCGATGCTCATCGCGGCAACCACGCTGCCCAGCGCGAGGTGCAGCAGCATCGCGACTGCGGCGATCAGGGCCGCCAACACGAAGGGGTTAGCCGGCACCACGGAGGGTAACAACTGGGCCGCCAGCCAAGCGTTGAGCCCGGTGCCTCCGACGTTCAGGCCCGTCACCGGATCCAGCTCCGGCGGACCGCCCGTCCGCCCCAAGGCCACCGCCGCGGCGAGGAAGACGAGGGTTTCCAGCGGGACCTGGCGCCAATGCGTGGGCCCGAGGACGCCCCCGACCCCGGGCAACGCCAACCCGAGCGCCGCGAGCACCGTCACCCAACCCGGATGCAGCCCGTGGATTGAACCCGTCAGCCAGCCCGCCGTGGCGACCGCCAGCCAGCCGAGGGTGCGCGCCTCCGCTGGCGCGAGGGACCCGAGGGCCACCGCCTCCCGCCGCACCCGTTCCCGGTCGAGGCGAAAGTTTACGGGGCCAGGGAAAAGCCGGAGTTGCAGCACGCAGCAGAGCACACTCGCGACGACGCCGGGCACGCCCATCAGCCGCAGCCAGCCCAGCCACCCCGGCGCCTCGATGCCCGGCTGGCTGGTTGCCAACACGTTGATCGCGCTGTCTCCGGTAAGAAGGATCATCGAGATCGGCGCAGAGCCCGCGAACACCGCTAGACCGACCGAGGCACCGTGTTCGCGCGACAGGCCGGCAGCCTTGATCACCACCGCCATCACCCCCATCAGGAGAAACGCCCGCGGCCACGGTTGCGGGATCAGGAAACTCAACAGGAACGTCAGCACATAGCAGGAAACGATCAGACTGCGGTAACCGGTCACCCAACGGCCCAGCCAGGCATAGGCGATGCGACGCCCGAGCCCGGACGAGGTCACCGCCGCCGCCAATAGGTACCCGCCGACCACCAGGTAGAGCAGCGGGCTGGTGAACATCCCGAACACCAAGGGGGCAGGCGCTACCTGCAGGACCGTCAGCGCCACCAGCAGGCCGAGCGCGGTGTACCCGGCAGGCATCACCCGCGCCGCCCACCAGACGACCGCCACCACGGTGCAGGCGAGGCCGCGACGGCCCTCGGGCGCGAGCCCCGCCAGCGGCGCGAAGAGGATCGCGGCCCCCGCGGCGAGCCCCGCGACGCCCCAGAGCAACGGCGAGAGACTCCGGTCCGGAGCCGTTGGAGGTGGAAAAGGCGCACTCACCGCCGCGCCCTCCGGCCAGCATACAGCAGCAAACCCGCCACCCAGAGGGCGGCACCGGGGCCGGAAGCGAGGCGGAAACTCACGTGAACCGAGCCAAGCTCAACAAGCGGCGCGCCCCAAGCCAAATGCGGCTCAGCGCCCGGCGGGGGAAAGTGGTGGACCAGATCGGGATCAAACCGACGACCTCATCGTTGCGAACGATGCGCTCTATCAACTGAGCTACTGGCCCGCGTGAAGGGAAAGGTTCTGAGAAAACCGCCCGGCAAGTAAACACCATTTTTCAACCGCGCTCACCAGCCGAGCACGTGCCGCGCGAGGAGCAGGAACAAGGGGATCACGAGCAGCACGCCCGTGGCCAGCAACAGCCACGACCGCGCCCGTTCCGCCGCCTGACGCTCCTCCTCGCTGGGCTCCATTGGGCGCGAGCGCAACCCGCCCCCGCGCCTTGCTCAAGACCGAAACCCGGCCGGCGGTTTCGCTGGCGTCGCCCGCATCTCCGTGGCACCGGGTGGGGATGCCTTCCCGTACCGCCCCGCCCCAGCACTGGCTGGTGAAGTCCGAGCCGGAGACCTACTCCTGGGCGGACTTCCAGCGCGAACGCTCCACCGCCTGGACCGGGGTGCGCAACTACTCGGCACGGCTGAACCTGCTGGCGATGCGCGAGGGGGACCACGTCCTGTTCTACGAGAGCGTGTCCACCAAGGCCGTGATCGGCACCGCGCGGGTGGTGCGCACCGCCTTCCCGGATGCCACCGCGCCCGGGGAGAACTGGGTCGCGGTGCAACTTGAGGCCGGGGCAGCGCTGGCGAACCCGGTCACGCTCGCCCGGGTCAAGGCCGAGCCGGCCCTGAAGGGGATGGCCCTGCTCCGGCTCTCGCGACTCTCGGTCCAGCCGGTCACCGCCGCCGAATTCGCCCGCGTGGTGCGGCTGGGCACCGGCTGAACCGGGCCTCGCCGCTCGACACCAGACGCCGTTTTTGCGTGCCTGCCCCCGTGGCCGCCCTTGACCAGTTGACTCTCCTCGCGCCCGGACTGCTCGGTGGTTCCGTGGCCCGCGCCGCCCGGGCCGCGGGGCTCGCCCGCCGCATCGTGCTGTGGGCCCGCCGGCCAGAGACCAGGGCCGCGCTGCGCGCGCAACCTTGGTGCGACGCCGCCCCAGACACCCCCGAAGAGGCAACCGCCGGCGCCAGCCTCGTCGTGATCGCCAGCCCCGTGGATCAGATCGCGACTCTCGCCGCGCGGATCCGTCCGGCCCTGCCCGCAGGCGCCCTCGTTACGGACGTCGGAAGCGTCAAGGCGGAGGTCTGCCGAGCCGCCGCGGCCGCGCTCGGGGATCGGGCGGTGTTTGTTGGCGCGCACCCGATGGCTGGTTCGGAGAAAACGGGCTGGGAGCATTCGCGGGCCGACCTGTTTCAGGGCCGGGCCTGCTTCGTCACGCCGCTGCCGGCAACCCCCGCGGCAGCGGTCGAAAAGGTCGCTTCCTTCTGGCGCGCGCTCGGCTGCCGGGTGACCGCGGTGCCTCCGGCCGAGCACGACCGAATCGTCGCCCACATCAGCCACCTGCCGCAGCTGGCGGCGTCGGCCCTCTGCGCCGCCCTCGCCGGCCGCGATTCCGGTTGGCGGGCATTCGCGGGCGGAGGCCTGCGGGACACCACCCGAATCGCCGGCAGTGATCCGGAGCTGTGGCGCACGATCCTCGCCCAAAACCGGCCCGAGGTGCTCGCGGCCCTCGATACCTACCTCAGCGAACTGCAGGGCCTCCGCGCCGCCTTGGCCGGCGGCGACCTCGCAGCCGTGAGTGCGGTCCTCGAGCGGGGCCGAGCTTACCGGGCCGGCATCCCCCCTGCTCCCTGAACCGATGGATCCCGCCCCGCTGCTCGCCAACCACGTCGCCCGCGTCGAGGCTGCGCTCGACCGCCTGCTTCCGCCCGCGGACACCCGTCCCGCGCGCCTCCACCAGGCGATGCGTTACAGCCTCGAGGCCGGCGGCAAGCGACTCCGCCCCGTGCTTTGCGTCGCCGCCGCGGAGCTCTGCGGGTCGCCGCCGGACGATGCGCTGCCGGCCGCCGTGGCCCTGGAGTGCGTCCACACCTACTCGCTCATCCACGACGATCTGCCCTGTCTGGACAACGACGACCTCCGCCGCGGCCGCCCCACCCTGCACCGGGCCTTCGACGAGGCGACCGCGCTGCTGGCCGGGGACGCCCTGCTCACCCACGCCTTCGTGCTGCTGAGCACCGCCCACGCCGACCAGCCCACGCTGGCCCACGCCCTCATCCGGGAACTGGCCGATGCCGCCAGCAGCCGCCGCCTCATCGGCGGCCAGATGGAGGATGTGCTCGCCGAGAAGCGGACGGATGTGTCCGCCACGGACCTCGAGTTCATCCACCGCAACAAGACCGCGGCGATGCTCGAGGCCTCGCTGGTGATGGGCGGCCTGGTGGCGGGCGCTCCGGAAAAAACCCTTGCCGCGCTGCGTCAGGTGGGCGGCCACCTCGGGCTCTGCTTCCAGATTGTCGACGACGTGCTCGATGCCACCGCGGACCAGGCCACGCTCGGCAAGACCCCGGGCAAGGACGCCCGCGCCGGCAAGGCGACCTACGTCAGCCTCCACGGGCTGGAAAAGGCGCGGAAACTCGCGGCCGAACAGACTGCGGCCGCGCTCCGCGCGCTCGGGGAAGCACCCGGGGACTCCGCGTTCCTGCGCGCGCTCGTCGCCAGCCTGGCCCGGCGGGACCGTTAGGCCGCGCCGGCGCCGGCCGTCGTGAGCTTGAACTCGACCGACTCGCGCAGGGCTTCCCAACTCGCGTCGATGATGTTGTCGCTCACCCCGACCGTTCCCCAGATGCGCACGCCGTCTCCGCTTTCGATGAGCACCCGCGTACGGGCTCCGGAGCCGCGGTTCCCCTCGAGGATCCGGACCTTGTAATCGCGCAAGACGACGTCTCGGAGCACTGGGTAGGTGCCCTCCAGCGCGAGGCGCAGCGCCCGGTCAAGCGCCCCGACGGGGCCCGCATCCTCGGCCACGGTATGGACCGTGCGGCCCTCGACCTTGAGCTTCACGGTGGCCTCGGCCACGAGCTCCCCGCGGTGCTGCTCGATGATCACGCGGTAGCCCTCGACCTCAAAGAAAGAGCGTCGAGACCCAAGGTGCCGCTCAACTAAGAGGCGGAACGAGGCATCCGCTGCCTCGTACTCGTAACCCCGGAACTCGCGGTCCTTCAGTTCGTCGATCAGGCCCTTCATCTCCGGCCGCCGCTCGTCCAGTTCGATGCCCAACTCGCGGGCCTTGAGGGTAAGGCTGGTCCGCCCCGCCATATCAGAAACCAGCACCCGCGTGCGATTACCGACCAGCGCTGGATCGATGTGCTCGTAGCTGCGCGCCACCTTGCCAGCGGCGTTGGCGTGCAAGCCCCCTTTGTGCGCGAAGGCCGAATGACCCACGTAGGGCGCCTTGGGGTCGGGACGCAGGTTAGCGAGGTCGTCGAAGAAGAGGGAGAGCTCCCGCAATTGCCCGAGTTGGGGCTGGCAATGCGCCGTGCGGCCCAGCTTCAGGAAGAGGTTGGGCAAAATGGTCGTGAGGTTCGCGTTCCCCACCCGCTCCCCATACCCATTGATGGTCCCCTGCACGAGCGACGCTCCCGCAGTGACTCCCGCCAAGGAAAGCGCCACGCCCAGCCCGCTATCGTTGTGGCAATGTACCCCGACCCGCTCCGCGCCGAACTCCTGCACCACGCGCGCGACAATGTCGCGGAACTCGTCGACCATCGTGCCGCCGTTGGTATCGCAGAGGGTGAGGTTGCTCGCTCCGCCCCGGAACGCCGCCGCCAGCGTGCGCAAGGCGTAGTCGGGGTCGGCCTTGTAGCCGTCGAAGAAATGCTCCGCGTCGTGGATCACCTCGCGCCCCGCCCCCACCAAATGGCGGGCCGAGTCCTCGATCATCGCAAGATTCTCCTCTAGGGTTGTCCGCAGGATCTCGGTGACGTGCAGGTTCCACGTCTTGCCCACGATCGTCAGTACGGGCATCCCGCTATCCAACAGCGTCCGTAATTGCGCGTCCTCCTCCGGCCGGACGCCCGCCCGCCGGGTCGACCCGAAGGCTGCCAGCCGCGCGTGCCGCAGGCGCAGGTGGCGCGCCTCTTGGAAAAACGTGATATCGCGGGGGTTGGAGCCCGGGAAGCCGCCCTCGATATAATCGACCCCAAACTGGTCGAGTTTTTCCGCGATCAGCAGCTTGTCCGCGACCGAGAAGCTAATTCCCTCCCCCTGCGTGCCGTCGCGAAGGGTCGTGTCGTAGATCTTGAGGGTCGGGCTCATAGCAACTCGCCACCGTTGGACGGCACCTCGGCGCTGGCAAGGGAGCATTTGGCCGCCTCCCGCTCGAGCAGCCAGCCGAGCAGGCCCTGCGCCAGGCCGTGGCACTGCGGCTGAGTGCGGCCGTCCGCGACGCCAAGCCGGCGGAGGACCAAGCGCACCCCGGCGGGCGCGTCGCCGAGGAACCAGTGAAACCACCACGCCCGCAGCCCCGCGCCGCCCTCCGCGGCTGCGAGCGGCAGCAGCGCGTCCGTGATCAGGTTGTCAAACCTGCCCCCCGTCCAGCCGGCGACACCGAGTCCGGCCGCCAATTCACCACGGATTCTTGGCAGCGCCAAACGCCGACGCTCCACCGCCGTCTCGCCCTTCTCCTCGGCCGCGGGCCGGTGGTCCGCCCAGTCCCGGAACCAACCGGGCCAATCCGGGGCGTTTCGTTGCCACGCTGCGTAACTCCGGAGCCGACGCGCCGGCTGGTTAGCCGGCCGCACGCCCTGCACTCGCCACGTACCCGCTTCGGCACTCCACGCACTCCCGGGATCAACGCGGCCTTCCACCCATTCAACGCGAGGAAAGGCCGCCGCGACCCGCAGCATCGGCGCTCGGTTCGCGCCGTACCCCAAGACCTCAAGTGCGGCGTGATGGCAGGCGTCGTCCCAACCCAACCGGCGTAAGCGTAGGCCGGCGAAACGGACCTTCTGGGCCCAGCGGCGGGCCGCTCGTTCCATCAGCGCCCCCCGGAGGTCTTCTGGCGACAGCGGCACCAACGCCTCCACGCACCCGAGCCAAGCGTCGCCGGCCAGCGCTTCCACGGCGTCGTCGGCCGCAAATTCTTCCAGCCCGCGGTGGAGCAGCGGCAAGAGGGCCGCGACGGGAATCTCCGCCCCCGCCCAACCACGGGTGACCAACCCGGTGGCGGGCGGAAAGAGCACGACGTGGAGCAGCACGCCGGCGTAGACGGGATCCCGCGCGTGCCCGTGGGCGTCCCAGTCCCGAGTGTCGAGATGAAGCTCAATATCTCCGGTCACTGGCGGATCTACTCCGAAGGCGATTCGCGCCCCGATAAAATCGGGGCCGGCAAAGTGATTCCAGCGGCCAGGATCGAGCACGCGGATTGGGCACCCCGCGGCGGTGGCGAGCGCGCCGCGCTCGAAGTCGCCGCGCCACCAGATCTTCTGCAGCAGCTTTTCCGGGAAGAGGAATCCCCCGTAGAGTCCTTGGTATTCGGCGAGCGAGGCGACGGCGTCCACGAGAAGGAATTTGGCGCCGTAGGGGTAGTGTGCACGCCACGCGAGGCCCGGAAACGCGGGGCTCCGCGGCCGGAGAAAGCTCGACCCTTGCAGCAGAATGCCCGAGCGTCGCAGGGTCTGACCGGAGAGGTGGCAGAGTGGTCTATTGCGGAAGTCTTGAAAACTTCTGTGGGCGAAAGCTCACCGGGGGTTCGAATCCCTCCCTCTCCGCCATTTTTCCCGTATCAAGAACCGGTCGGTGCGGGATTAATTTTTTGTAGACCTCTGCGTTTCCGCGAGAACCGAAACAGGCGTT
>JBILWD010000052.1:0-15901 GCA_044370095.1 Opitutaceae bacterium
GACGGAGTTGGCGGCGGTGACGGTGTACGTGCCCGTGTCAGCCAGCGCGGCGGAGGCCAGGCTGAAGGTGGCGTTCGTGGCACCCGGCAGCGGGACACCGTCCTTGAGCCATTGGTACGCCGGCGCCGGAGTGCCGCTCGCGGAACCGGAGAAGCTCACTGCCGCCCCGGCGAAGACGGTCTGACTCGCGGGTGAGGCCGTGATCACCGGGGCCGTCTCCACGGGCGCAACGGTTAGGGTCGCGGCGTCGGAGAGTGTCGCTCCCATGGCGTTGCGGACCTCGGCCACGTAGGTGCCCGCGTCCAGCGCCCCTGCGCTGTTGAGGAGGTGTTCCGCCGCCGTGGCCCCTGCCAGTTCCTGGCCATCCTTGAACCACCGGTAGGCGAAGGGTGGGTTACCCTCCGCGGTGACCGAGAAGGTCACGATCTGCCCCGGCGTCGCGGTGGCGGTGAGCGCGCGCGAGGGCAGAGGGAGAACGAGCAGGAGAAGCCCGGAGAACCGAAGGAGCGACGCGACGGAGCAGGTATGGTTGGAGTTCATCGAGGGAGGGCAGGTTGCCGGTTGGAATCAGCGTTTCTGCCTAACCTCGATGACGGGAGCTGCCTAGGGTGCTAGCCTCACACGCCCACGCGCCGGATTTGAGAGGGTTTTCATAACTCGGCCGCGCAAACGCATTTGAATGGCGACTAAGGCGTCTAGGGTGGGCGCTATCGCCTAGGAATCGGCGCCGCCGCGCTGGGGAGAACCCCCGGGTGCCTCACGCGTGGGACGGTGCGTCCCTCAGAAGCGCAGGCGGCGGCTCGCGGCGTTGCCCGCCGCATCAAGCAGGCTGATTTCAACCGCGTCGGCGCCGGCTACCCGGTCCAGCGGCAACTCCAGCACAAAGGTCTCCACCCGCCCGTCACGGATCCCGTCCTCCGGCTGGCGCACACTTTCCCGCAGCCCGTGATTGAAGACCACCTCCAGCCCCTCGAGGAGGCTGAGGCGGTCGCGCGCCCGGACGGTGATAACCACCGCATCTTGTCCGCGGACCGCCTCCGCCGCGAGGATCTCCGGCGCGCTGTGATCCACGACGAGTTCGTCGGTGCCAAACGTGTGGCTCAGTCGTTCAGCGGCCGGGCGCGGCGCGGCCTCGCTCACCCGCAGCCGGGTCTCGTAGGTGCCCTCCGGCAGCGGGCTAGTCTGGAACCGGACGAACGGCTCGCGCGTCCCGACCACCAGGTCACGCCATTCGGTCTCGCCGTCGCGGCGGATGGAAAAGGTTGCGGTGACGGTGTCGCCGTCGGGGTCCAGAAGGGTCCACGTGGCCACGCGGGCGCCGGGGACCGCCACCATCGGGCTGCCCTGCAGATTCGCGCGGCCGCGGGCCTCCTCCCTCGTGGGCTGCAGGATTTGGCCCAGCGTGGTGGTCGCGGCCGGCGCGGGCTCGGGCGCGGGCAATAAGTCGAATCCTGGCGGCAGGAGCCGGAACTCCTGCAGCTGGGGGCGGCGGTTCTGCGGCAGGTGGTACACGGTCGCGCGATCGAGGCTGAAGGGGCCGGTCGGCTCGAGCGAGAGCCGCAGGCGGAACGAGCGTCCGTGCAATTCATCCCCGCGCCAGCCTTCGTCCGGATCGAGGCGCAACGGCGTCCAGTCGCCCCAGCCTTCCGTCTCGTCACTGCCGAGGCTGGTGCGCAGCTCCAGCCGCAGGTCGCCCGCCGCGGCGCCCGTCAGCCGGGGTAGGCGCACGGCGCCGAAGCGGCCGGGGCCGGGCAACTCGAGCCGACGGGTCTCCGCCGAGCGCGGACCAGCCGCCGCGAAGTCCACCCAAGCGAAGCCGGGTGCGTTGTTGCGCAGCGCGAGAAAGAGCCCCGGTCGCGCGGGCCCGGCCGGCAAAAGTTGATTCACCTGCGCGGAAGCGCTCCCGGGGAAGGTGAGAGACAGCCGCTCCCGCAGGTCGTAACCGACCATCTCGCCCTGGTCACCTCCCGCGGCCACAATCAGGTCCCCGTGCCGCGCAAGCCGGTAAAGGGCGAGGTTCGCCCGGGTGGATAGCACCTCGGGCAGCCCTTGGGGTGGCACGCGCACGAGGGCGCTGCGGCCGGTGAAACGCACCGGGGTGGCGGGGGGCGGCAGGGGATCGCGCGGCGGCTCCGCGCCCGGTCGTGGGGGATTGAGGCCCGCCGCCGCGGGCGGCGGGGCTGGAAGGTTCAGCCGCGACTCGAGCGAGGAGGGTGAGAAAACCACCGTCGCGAACAGCTCCCCCGCGGGCGTCGCCAGGAGGTCGGTAACTTCTCCTTCGGAGTTCTCGAAGAGAAGCCGGGGCGCGCCGCCCTCGGGGCCCGGTCCGGGCTCCGCCGGGAAGGCGTAAAGGTTACCCCGGGGTGAAGAACCCGCCGCGATGCGGCCGTCCGCCATTCGGGCGAGGCGCCGCACGTTGCGGTCTCGGATCTGCCCGAAGAGGGTAACGCCGCGCGCGGCGAGCGCGGCCGGCTCGGTCGCCTCGGTTTCCCCCACGTTCGTCGCGGCGAGGCGCGCGAGGTCCACGCGGTAGATGCGACCGGGGTTGCCCGTTGCCGCGAGCACGATGCCCCCGCCCAGCGGCAGCAAGTCGAGCACGGAGTCTGCCGGCAGCCGCACGCGCGCCTTGAGCTGTCCCTCCTGCACGAGGCACAGCAGCCCGCCCGGCGAGGTGCCCGCGAGCAGCGCCCCCTCCGCGGTCCGGTGCAGTGCGAGCACCTGCGCATCCGGCAGCCGGATCAGCTCCCGGTGCGTGAACGAGTCTGCGCCCGGGCTGAGCTTCACCTCGTGGATGGCCCCGTCGGGACCGGTGCCGAGCAGCCAGCGGTCCGGACCTGCCCCGGGTTCGAGCGCCCAGAGTAGGGCAGCGGGCGCCGGGCCGCGCAGATCCGTGAATACGGGACCGGGCACGAGTCGCCCGTCGGCGCGGGTGGCGAGGCCGCGGAGC
The DNA here is from genome assembly GCA_044370095.1 of Opitutaceae bacterium. GTDB lineage: Bacteria > Verrucomicrobiota > Verrucomicrobiia > Opitutales > Opitutaceae > ER46. The sequence continues at coordinate 2,948 of JBILWD010000052.1, forward strand.
CGCCGGCTGGGCACGTCTCGATGGAAGTCCACCTCCAGCTTCCGCGAGAGAGGTTCGGCGGCGTGGCCGGTGAGGGCGAGGCAGGCGAGGAGCAGCGGACGGGACAACACGGGAGCAGTCCGCGCGGCGCCGCGCCCGAAGGCAAGCCGGTGCAGCGCCGCGTTGACCGGACCCCCGGCAACGTGTGGGGTCGCGGGATGGCGAAATGGCTGCTCGTGGATGGCTTCAACCTAGCGTACCGGTGCTTTCACGCGCTGCCGGAGCTCACCCGCGCCGACGGTTTCCCTACGGGCGCGCTGCACGGCTGGGTCAAATCCCTCTGGAAGCTCGCCGACCAGGAGGCGCCCGACTCGACCCTGGTATTCTTTGACCGGGGCGAATCCGCCGAGCGCGTGGCGCTGCACGCGGCCTACAAGGCCCAGCGCGCGCCGATGCCCGACGCCTTGCGCGCCCAGATTGATCCGATCCGGGAACTCACCCGGGCGATGGGCCTAGCCGGGATCGAGGAGGCGGGCGTTGAGAGCGATGACCTGCTGGCCGCGGAGGCGGTGCGCCTGGCGGCCCAAGGGCACGAGGTGGTCATCGTCAGTAGCGACAAGGATTTCGCTCAGGTGGTGGGGCCCCAGATCTCGATTTTGCTGCCGCCACCATCGGCCGCGCCGAAGCTCGGCTGGCGTCGCCTCGATGCCGCGGGGGTGGTCGAAAAGTTCGGGGTGCCCCCGGAGCGCATCGCCGATTATCTGGCTCTCGTCGGCGACACCGCAGACAATATCCCCGGCATCGAGGGCGTGGGCCCGAAGACCGCCGCCAAGTGGCTGGCCGAGTACGGTTCTCTCGACGAGGTGATCGCCCGGGCCGGGGAACTGCGGCCGGAACGCTTCCGCCCCGTGGTGGCGGGGGCGGCGGACCGGCTGCGGCTGAACCGGCGCCTCACCACCCTCAACCTTGCGTTGCCCCCGTCAGAGCCGGCCTGGCGCACGCCGCGCCCCGCGGAACTGGTCGCGATGCTTGAGGGCTACGAGATGCGCACGTCCGCTACGGAGGCCCGCCGCCGCCTCGGGTTGGAGGCCCCGCCGCCTCCGCCCGCGCCTCCCGCCCCGGCCGCGCCGCCGGCGCCGACCCAAGGCGAACTCTTCTGAGCCGCGTTCAGCGACCCGCCTGGGACTCGCCCTTCGGGTCGAAGATGTAGCCGACCCCGTGGACGGTACGGAACTGCTCGAGGCTCATTCCCTGGTCGGAGAAGAGGTCGCGGATCTTGGCGACGTACTGGTCGAGCGAACGGCTCTTCACGTCCGCGTGCACGCCCCAGACCGCGTGGATCAGAGCCGGGCGGGGCACGACCTGTCCCGCGCTGCCGTTAAGGTGAGCGAGAATACCGAGCTCCTTGCGGCCGATGGCCGCGTTCACGCCGTTGGGAAAGGAGACCTCCAGCCGCTGCGGCTGGACCCGCGCCCCGCAAAACTCGAAGGGCTCGTCGTTCACCTTGACGTTCTTGGTGATATTCAGGTCCGCCTTTACCTCCGCCCGGCGCAGCACCGCCCGGATGCGCGCCACCAGCTCCGCGTAGCTGAATGGCTTGGTGATGTAGTCGTCCCCGCCCAGCTCGAGGCCCCGCACCTTGCTCTCCTCCTCCACGTTGCCCGTCAGGAAGATGATCGGCACATTGATGTCGGCCGCCTTTAGCTGCTCGGCCAGCTCGAACCCGGACTGGTCGGGCAGGTTGATGTCGAGTAGCACCAAATTGGCGAAGTTCTTCTGGAGGAAACGCAGCGCGTGCTGCCCGCGGTGGCAGACCTGCGCGTTCATCTCCGCGCGCTCCAAGTGCGTCGCGACCAGCGCGGCCAGCTCCGGCTGGTCTTCGACCACGACGATGAGAGGCTTCGGTTGGGTGCGCGGAAGAGGCGTTTGGGACATGGGGCGGCGCGGTGGCGAAGACTGACGCCTCGCCGCGCGCCGTGTCAACTGCCTCCCCGCCCGGGGTTTCCGCGGTCGCGGGAGGGAAATTTGCTTGAACGGCCCGGGGCCGGGGTGTGCCTTCGCCAGGTGTCCGAACGCGCACCTCTGTTGATGCTCGGGCTCCCCAAGGGTAGCCTGGAGGAGTCCACCAAGACCCTATTCGCCAAGGCGGGCTGGAAGATCACGACCAGCAGCCGCAGCTACCGGCCGTCGATCGATGACCCGGAGCTCGACGGGCGCTTCGTCCGCGCGCAGGAGGTCAGCCGCTATGTCGAGCACGGCTTCTTCGACTGCGGCCTGACCGGGCACGACTGGATCCAGGAAAACGGCTCGGATGTGGTCGAGGTCTGCGATCTGATCTACAGCCGCGCCTCCACCCTCAAGTCCCGCTGGGTACTCTGCGTCCCGGAGTCTTCGCCGGTCCGCTCTGCCGCCGACCTCGCCGGCAAGCGGGTCGCCACCGAGTTGATGAACACCACCCGGCGCTACTTCGAGTCCCGCGGGGTGAAGGTCGAGCTGGAGTTCTCCTGGGGCGCGACTGAGGTCAAGGTGCCGGATTTGGTGGATGCGATCGTCGACATCACCGAGACGGGCAGTTCGCTGCGCGCGGCCAAGCTGCGGATCGTCGATACGCTGCTGGAAACCAACACCAAGTTCATCGCGAACAAGGCGAGCTGGGCGCACCCGGCGAAGCGCCGTAAGATCGAGACCATTGCACTGCTGCTCAGGGGTGCGCTGGAGGCCGGGTCGAAGGTCGGCCTGAAGATGAACCTGCCCCGCGCCGCCTTGGAGCGGGTCTCGGCCCAGTTGCCCGCATTGCGCAACCCGACGATCGCGCAGCTGAGCGCGCCCGACTGGATCGCACTCGAGACAATCATCGACGAGAGCGTCGTCCGGGAGATCATCCCGCAGCTCAAGGCGCTGGGCGCCGAGGGTATTGTGGAGTACCCGCTGAACAAGGTCGTCTACTGAGCCATGGCCAAGGTAACCCTCGGACTCCTTCAGCACGCGTGCGGGGCCTCGCCCGCTGCGAACCTCCGCCGCACCCTCGCCCTCGCCGAAAAGGCGGCTCGCCAAGGAGCCAACATCATCTGCACGCAGGAGCTGTTCCGCTCGCAGTACTTCTGCCAGGCCGAGAAGCACGAGTACTTCAGCCTCGCCGAGGCCATCCCGGGACCCAGCACGCGCGCCTTTCAGGCCCTCGCGCGGAAGCACGGGGTGGTGGTCATCGCCTCCCTCTTCGAGCGCCGCGCCGCGGGGCTTTACCACAACACGGCGGTGATCTTCGATGCGGACGGCCGGATGGTCGGGCGCTACCGGAAGATGCACATCCCGGACGACCCGCTCTACTACGAGAAATTCTACTTCACCCCCGGCGACACCGGCTTCCGCGCTTGGGACACCCGCTTCGGCCGGATCGGGGTGCTCATCTGCTGGGACCAATGGTACCCCGAGGGCGCCCGCCTCACTGCGCTCCAGGGCGCCGAAATCCTCTTCTACCCGACGGCGATCGGCTGGCATCCCGGGGAGAAGGCGGAACACGGCGCCCGCCAGCACGGGGCTTGGGAGACCATCCAGCGCGCCCACGCCGTGGCCAACGGCTGTTACGTCGCGGCCGTCAACCGGATCGGCACCGAGCGGCCCGAGGGGGGCGACGGAATCGAGTTCTGGGGCCAGAGCTTCGTCGCCGGCACCAGCGGGGAAATCCTCGCCAAGGCGGGCACCGACCGCGAAGAGGTGATGCTCGTGCCGATCGACCTCGCTCAGGTCGAGACCACCCGCACCCATTGGCCCTTCCTGCGCGACCGCCGGATCGACGCGTACGGCGACCTCACCCGGCGTTACGTGGATAACGTATGAAGCCCCGCGACCAACTCTTCCTCCTCTCGCCGAATTTCCCGGATCCGCGCGCGGGCCCGGGCCTCTACCACTGCCCGGAGTGCCTCCAGGTGGAGGGGCTGCTCGCGTCCTACCCGTTCCTGCGCGGGGTGTTGGACGTCACTTACGTCGATTTCCCGCGGCCGCGGGCCGCGATCGTGCCCTTGGTCGGGTCCGAGAACCAAGGGTGCCCCGTGCTCGTGCTCTCGGCGGCGGCGCCGGAAGGGGTTGTCGTTCGACATCACCACGCCACCGGCCGCGACTTCTTGTCCGGTTACCGCGAGATCAGCGCCTACCTAGCCACGGTCCACCGGATCCCTGCTCCTCACCCGTGAAATCGGCCCCACTCGGGCTGGTCGCGGTCATCGCCGGAGCGGGGTTTGCGACCGGTTTGGGCGGCTGCGCCGTGGCCGATGCGGCCGGGCAGGCGGTCCAACGCCGCCTGCAGGATCCCGCCGTGGAGCGCGGGTTCCCCGGGGCCCCGCGGGATGTTTACGGCTCCCTTCGCGCCGTCGTGATCCGGCTCGGCTACCGCGTGGTCCGCGGATCGCCCGCGCAGGGGGAATTGGAGGCGGTGAGCGCCGTCGGCGCCGGGGTGGACCCGGGCAGCTCCCGGCAACTGGTGCTGCGGGTCCGCCTCACGGCCGCCGAGGCGGGGACGATGGTCCGGGTGCGGGTGGCGGACGTGCGCGAGGCCGACTCCTCCCGCCGGGCGGGGCACGCCACCGAGGTGCCCTTGCCGCCGGGGCCGCGGCACGAGGCCCTGCTCGCGGAACTGGGCCGGGAGCTCGCCGCCCAAAAATCCCGTTGACGCCGAGCGCTCCGCCGGGCGTATTCGCCATTTCCTCTTTCTCTTCCGTACCGTTCCAGTCGTCCCATGCCCATCGAAATCAAGATCCGCAAGAACGAGCCCATTGACCGTGCGCTGCGCCGCATGAAGAAGAAGCTCGAGCGCGAGAACATCATCAAGGGAACCCGCGCCAAGCGGTACTACGAGAAGCCGTGCGAGAAGCGCCGCCGCAAGGAGAAGGTCCAGGCCTTCACCCAGATGCTGCGCCGTCGCTACGCCGAGTAAGTTCTCCGTCCCAGCTTCCCGGGCCGTGCGGCCGCTTCGGCGCCGCGCGGCCCTTTGCTTTCCGCCCCCGGGCGCCGCAACCGGCGCCTCCTTGGCCGCGTCTCCACCCCACGTCCCGTGACGCCCCTCCTCGCTCTCTCCACCAGTTGGTGCTCCCACCGGCATCAAGACGGCCACGCGATGCTGTCCGAGATGGCTGCGCTGGGCTTCTCCCACGTCGAGCTTAGCCACGGGATCCGCATCACGCTCGTGCCCGGCATTTTGCGCGCGGTGGCCGAGGGTATCGTGCGCATCACCTCGACGCACAACTTCTGTCCGCTCCCCACGGGGGTCGTGCAAGCTGCCCCCAACTTGTTCCAGCCCTCCGCCCGCGACCGCCGCGAGCACGACCAGTGGCTGCGCCACACCCGCCGCTCGATCGAGTTCGCCGCGCAGGTCGGCGCCAAGGTGCTGGTGCTGCACCTCGGCAGCGTGGAATTCTTCTGGTTCAATCCCGCCCGCCAGCTCGGGCAATACCTCCGCGACCATCCGGACGCCGGGCGCAACCCGGGCGATCAGACCTACGCCGGGATCCTCCGCGCCTGCTATGAGCGGCTGGAGCGCCGCGCCCCGCCGTTCTGGGCCCAGGTGCAGGACAGCCTACGCGAGATCAGCGACTTCGCCCGCGAGAAGGGCATCCGGCTCGGCTGCGAGAACCGGGAGAAATTCGAGGAACTGCCCCTCGACTCCGTCTTTCCCGCCTTTTTCTCCAGCCAGCCCGCCGGTTCCCCCCTCGGCTACTGGCACGACACGGGCCACGCTGACATCAAGGAAGGAATGGGCCTGCTCCGGCACCGGGAACATCTCGCGGCGATGGCGCCGTGGACGATCGGCTGGCACCTGCACGACGTCGACGCCCAGGGCCGGGATCACCAGCCGCTCGGCGCCGGGCATATCGACTTCGGGATGGTGAGCGAGTTCTGGCGGCCGGAGCACCTGCTCACCTTGGAGTTTTCGCCCCGGGTCTCGCCCGACGAGGTCCGGGCCTCGAAGGCGCGCATCGAAGCGCTCCTCGCTCGGCGCGGGTGAGGCGACGACCCCCCGGGCCTCAAGGGGCCAGCAGTTCACGCACCCAGCGCCGGTGCGGTCCGGACAGCGTGATCCCGTCCAGTTCGGCCGCCGGCACCCACACGAGGCCCTCGTCCCCCCGCGCAGGCAGCGCCTTGGCGGGCACCTCGTGGATGAACTCGGTGATGCGGTAACGGGTGATGCCGCGCCGCTTGCGCGCCAGCAGCGCCCCCTCGCGGACCTTCTCCTCCGTCAGCCCCGCCTGCTCCGCGCTCGGCAACTCGTGCACCCGCGCCAGCCGCCGGGCGCCCTCCGGCGAACGGTGCAAGAGCAGCGCCCCCGCCCGCTGGCACCAGACCCGTACCACAGTTCGTTCCTCCAATTGGCGGGGCTGCAGCCGCGGCAGCTCCTCGGGCCTTCCCTGGCGCGCGCCAGCGCAGAAGGCCCGCACGGGGCAGGTGAGGCACGCTGGAGCGCGGGGCAGGCAGACGGTCGCACCGAGCTCCATCATCGCCTGATTGTGATCCCCCGGCGCGCCGTGGTTCAGTAACCCTTCCGCCAGCGGCCCGAGGGCCTTGGCCGCCGCCACACTGTCCCGGTAGGCCGTGCCATCCGCCGTGAGCCGCGCCAGAATCCGCACGACGTTGCCGTCGACACAGGCCGCCGGGTGGCCGAAGGCGATGCTGGTGATCGCCGCCGCCGTGTACGGTCCGACCCCCGGCAACTCCCGCCACGCTTCCGGGGTCCGCGGGGGCTCCGGGAGCGCCGCCACCGCTCGCGCCAGCCGGTGCAGATTGCGCGCGCGGGAGTAGTACCCGAGCCCTTCCCAGAGCCGCAGCACGCGTTCCTCCGAGGCGGCCGCCAACGCCGCGAAGTCCGGCCACTCCTCCAGCCAGCGCGCGAAGTACGGCAGCACCGTCTTCACCTGCGTCTGCTGCAGCATAAATTCACTCACCACCGTCGAGTACAGGCCGGGTCGCTCGCGCCAGGGCAGGCGGCGAGCGTGGCGCCGGTACCAGTCCAGCAGGGCGGCCCGGAACGCGGGGGCCAGTGGGGTCAGTTCGGACGGCACGACCCCAGCACACCGCGGGCAACCCTCCGGGCCCAAGCAGAATCTTTTTGAGCTTTCGGCCGCTTTGGTGGCCAATGCCGGCAATGACGTCCCGTTCCCGCGACGAATCCGCCCGTCCGAAGCTGGCCTCCCACACGGTGAAGCTCGACGCGGCGCAACTGGAGACCCTCCGTGGCCTCCTCGCCGGCCGGGGCTGGGAACCGTTTTCCGTCGCCCACACCCACTTCGCCTTCCGCGCCGACCACCTCAAGGTGAACGTCAGCGCCTACACCAGCGGCAAGGTGGTCGTGGCCGGCAAGGGTACCGAAGACTTCGTGCGCGACATCCTCGAGCCCGAGGTGATCGGGGAAGCCCGGCTGGGCTACGACGAGGTGCGCCACCCGGATTGGTTCGAACCGCACGCAGGACTGGATGAGAGCGGCAAGGGCGATTTCTTCGGCCCGGTAGTCGCTGCCACGGTCATCGCGGACCGCCCGGCCATCGCCGCGTGGATCGAGGCTGGGGTCAAGGACTCGAAGCAGATCACGGAGCCCCAGATCCTGCGGCTCGACGCCCTGATCCGCGCCACGAAGGGCGTGGTGGTCCGCACCTGCCTCTGTGGGATGCCGCGTTACAACGAGCTGATGGCCCGGCCCGGCGCGAACTTGAACCGGCTCCTCGCCTGGCAACACGCGACCGCCCTGACGCAGGCGCTCGCCGAACGCACCGTGCCGTGGGGGCTGCTGGACCAGTTCTGCGAGCAGCCCCTCACCCAGCGCGAACTCGCCCGCAAGGGCGTCACCGGCTTCGACCTGCGGATGCGTCCCCGCGCGGAAGAGGACCCGGTCGTCGCCGCCGCCTCGGTGGTCGCGCGGGCGGAGTTCGTCCGGCAGATGAACGAGCTCTCGTCCCGTCTCGGGGAAAAGCTGCAAAAGGGCGCCGGCGCGGCGGCCAAGGCCCAGGGGGCCCGGATCGTGGAGCGACTGGGCGCGCGTGCGCTGGGCGACTTCGCGAAGCTCCATTTCCGTACCGCCTACGAAATCGTGTCTGCGGCCGGCCGCCTCGACGAGCTGCCCCTGCCCGCTCCGAAGGCCCGGATGGATTTCTGAACCGCGGGGCGGGCCGGCCAGCCGCCGGCCGGTAATCAGTCGAGCCGCGTGAAAGGGATGGCCTGGCCCAGCAAGTCGGGCCGGCCCCAGCCGGCGGCCACCGCCCGTCGCAGCGCTTCCGGGTCCCGCTCGTGCCGCGGGACGAGCTCCTCGCGGACAAAGCTCACGTCGATGCGCCGTTCGGAGACGCGGCGGCAATGGAGGAAATGGTGCCGCGGCGCGGAACCTTCCAGGTTCCGCAAGGTGAGGAAGTCCTGCCCCGCCACCCGACTGTGCCAGGCCCGGAAGACCGTGCCGTTGTAAACGAGGATGTAATGGTCCGCGTCATAACGGGTGACCTTGGCCCAGCCGTCGGGCGCCGCCCAGCGCCCCAACAGTCGGTCGTTCACTGGGGCCTCGGGTTGGGCCGAGAGGGGCGCTTCGAATTCGCAACCGGTCGCGAGGAGAATCAGCAGCAGCAGCGGCAGGGCGCGGAGTAGCCGGGAGGCACGGAGCGTTTTCATTCGGCAAGGTGTCGCGGATGTAACCCCGGGGCAACCTTGCCGCCGGTCCGCGGCGCGAGAAGGGCAGGACCGCGCTCCTTCGCCGCAAGGGCGGGCTGGCCAAGGCCCGAGGACGCGTGCTTGGCTTGGGCGTGATGCCCCGCTTCCCGCGCCTTCTCCCCCTGCTGGCCTTCCTTGCGGTCGCCGCCGCCCCGCTGCCCGCCGCCACGCCGCCGCCCAATCTGATCTTTATCCTCAGCGATGACCTCGCCCAGGGCGACCTCGGCGTCTACGGCCAGCGGCTGATCCGCACCCCGCGGCTCGACCGGATGGCCCGCGAGGGTACGCGTTACACCCAAGCCTACTCCGGCACCAGCGTCTGCGCGCCCTCGCGAGCGTCCCTCCTCACCGGGCTCCATACCGGACACGCCCCGATCCGCGGCAACTGGGAGATTCAGCCCGAGGGCCAACTGCCCTTACCAGCGGAAACGCCCACCGTCGCCGAGGTCCTCCGCCGCGCCGGCTACGCCACCGCCGCGATGGGCAAATGGGGGATGGGGATGTTCGACACCTCCGGCAGCCCCCTGCGGAAAGGTTTCGACCATTTCTTCGGCTACAATTGCCAGCGCCACGCCCACTCCTACTTCCCCACCTACCTGTACCGCGACGACCGCCGCTTCGAGCTGCCGGGCAACACCGGCACGGGCGTCGGCCCGGTCTACGCCCAGGACCTGATTCAGGAAAACGTCCTGCGCTGGGTCCGCGCTCAACGCGACCGCCCGTTCTTTCTGTATTACGCGATCACGCTCCCGCACAGCCGCTTCGAGATCAATGACCTCGGGGACTACGCCCGCGAGCCTTGGACCGACCAGCAGAAAGCCTACGCCGCGATGGTCACGCGGCTCGACCGCGATATCGGCCAGTTGCTCGACCTCCTCGCCGAGCTTGGACTCGACGGCCGCACCCTCGTGATGACCGCCGGGGATAACGGCTCCTCCTTTGACCCAGACTCCGAGATCGGCCGCCGCTTCAATCAGGCGAGCAACGGCCTCCGCGGCTACAAACGGGGCCTTTACGAGGGCGCCTTGCGCCAAGCGGCCCTCGCCCGCTGGCCTGGAGTCGTCCCCGCCGGGCGCGTCTCAGACGAACCTTGGGCCTTTTGGGATTTCCTGCCGACGGCCGCGGAACTCGCCGGCGTGCGTCTGCCCGCCGATCACCGCACGGACGGCCGCTCGCTGGTGGAGTTCCTCCGCGGCGGACCCGCGCCCCGCCGCGACGTTTTCTACTGGGAACTGCACGAGCAGCGCCCCCTTCAGGCCGCGCGCTTCGGCGATTGGAAGGCCGTCCGCAATGCCCACGACCAGCCGATCGAACTCTACGACCTCGCCCGCGATCCGGGCGAACGCGCCAACCTCGCCGCCGCGCATCCCGACCAGGTGGCGCGGGCCGCCACCATCTTCCAGTCGGAGCACACCCCGGATCCGCGTTGGCCGCTCGACCGCCGCGCCGCCGCCCGCCAGGGGACCGCGGCGAAAAAGAAGACCGGAGGAACGAAATGAGCCCCGCCGGCCGCACCCTCCGCCTCGCGTGTACCCTCGGCGCGGCGCTGCTCGGCGCCGTGGCCGCCGCCGCCGTGCCGCGCGCCCCCAACGTGGTGGTCATTCTGCTCGATGATCTCGGTTGGGGCGACTTCTCCTGCTTTGGCAACCAGACCGCGCGCACGCCCCACATCGACCGCCTCGCCCGCGAGGGCCTGCGCTTCGAGCAGTTCTACGTTGCCTCCCCCATCTGCTCGCCCTCGCGCGCCGGCATCACCACCGGCCAGTACCCGCACCGGTGGCGGATCACCTCCTATCTGAACAACCGGGCCGAAAACGCGGCCCGTGGGATGGCTGACTGGCTCGATCCCCGCGCCCCCTCCGTCGCGCGGCAACTCCGCGCGGCGGGCTACGCCACGGGCCACTTCGGGAAGTGGCACCTCGGCGGCCAGCGCGACGTCGGGAACGCCCCGCTCCCAGCGGCCTACGGCTTCGAGGCGTCGCTCGTAAACTTCGAGGGGCTCGGGCCCCGCGTGCTCCCCCTGCTCGATGCGTTCGAGGGCAACCCGCCGCGCCGCCACGCGCTCGGCTCGGACACCCTCGGCCAAGGCGAAGTCTCCTGGCGCCCCCGCCCCGAGGTGACCCCGACCTTTGTCTCTGCGGCGCTTACGTTCATGGACGCGGCCACCCGCGCCGGCCGGCCGTTCTTCCTCAATCTCTGGCCGGACGATCCGCATTCCCCCTTCTTCCCCTCCGCGGCGCGCCGCGGCGACGGTTCCAAGGCCGCCCTCTACCGGGGCGTGATCGAGGAACTCGACGCCCAACTGGGCGAGTTCTTCACCGCCCTCCGCGCCCGGCCCGAGTGGCGGGACCAGACTCTCGTCGTGCTGTGCTCGGACAACGGCCCTGAGTTCGGCGCTGGCTCCTCCGGTGGCCTGCGCGGCAGCAAGGCGATGCTGTACGAGGGCGGCGTGCGTTCGCCGCTCATCGTCTGGGGACCCGGGCTGACCGCCCCGTCCCGCGCGGGCTCCGTCAACCGAGCCGCCGTGCTCGCCTCGATCGACCTCGCGCCGAGCCTCCTTGCGCTCGCCGGAGCCGCCGCGCCCGCCGATCAGGTCTTCGATGGCGTGGACGTCTCGGCGACGCTGCTCGGACGGGCCGAGGCGGGGCGGGGCCGCCCGCTCTTCTTCCGCCGCCCGCCGGACCGGAATACGTTCTCCGGGGTCGCGGACCTGCCGGACCTCGCCGTGCGCGACGGCCGCTGGAAACTGCTGTGCGAGTACGATGGGTCCCGCGCGGAGCTGTACGATTTGGAGGCTGATCCGGCGGAGAGCCGCGACCGGGCCGCGGATTTTCCGGCCGAGGTCGAGCGCCTGCGCAGTGCGCTGCTGGATTGGCACCGGCAGATGCCGCCGGACCTCGGCGCGGCGTATCGCCCTGCGCCCAAACGGAAGGGCTGAACTCAGTCGTTTGGTCGCACCCGGGCTTGCCTCGGGCGTCGCTCCGCGCCGTGGTGAGGGATGCCCCCGCTGCCCCTGATGCGCCGAGTGCGGCAGGTCTTTCCGCCCACCGTGCCCCTCGATTTGCCCGCGGCCGTCGCCGCGGGGCTCGACCGCCTTGGCCCTGCCCTGCGCCCCGGCGCCACCGTGGCCGTGGGGGTCGGCAGCCGCGGCATCACCGGTCTGGACCGGCTCGTCGCGCTGGTGGTCGCCGGCCTGCGGGAGCGTGGCGTGCGGCCGTTTCTTTTCCCTGCGATGGGCAGCCACGGGGGCGCGACCCCGGAGGGTCAGCTCCGCCTCCTCGCCAGCTACGGCGTCACGGAAGCCGCGCTGGGGGTTTCCATCCGCCCTTCGCTCGAGGTGCGGCAGGTCGGGGTCTCGGCCGAGGGGGTGCCCGCCTATTGCAGCGTGGAGGCCCTCGCGGCCGATGCGATCGTGCTCCTCAACCGCGTCAAGCCCCACACCGATTTCTTCAGTCCCACGCTCGGCAGCGGCCTCATCAAGATGACCGTCGTGGGCTTGGGCAAACAGGCGGGCGCTTCGGCCATGCACGATGCCGCCTGCCGCATCGGCCACGAAACGGCCATCCGCGGGATCTGGCGGGTCCTGCGCGACGCGACTCCGCTGATCGGGGGGCTGGCGGTGCTGGAGGATCAGCACCACGCGACGGCGCGGGTGACGGGCGTGCGCGCCGCGGACTTTGAGGCCGAGGAGCCGGAGTTGCTCGCCACCGCCCGCGCCCTGCTGCCGCGGCTGCCGTTCGAGGAGATCGACCTCCTGGTGGTCGACCGCATCGGCAAGAACATCAGCGGGACCGGGATGGACACCAACGTGATCAACCGCTCGGTCCACGGGTACTCCGCCGCCCTGGCCCGGGAGGGCCGCCCCGCGCCGTTCATCCGGCGCATCTTCGTGCGCGGCCTCACGGAGGAGACGCACGGCAACGGCGTGGGCATCGGCCTGGCGGACGTCACGACCGCCCGGGTGGTCCGCAGTCTGGACCAGCAGGCGATGGCGATGAACGCCCTGACCGCGATGGCGCCCCAGTCGGCCAAGGTGCCGCTGTGGTTTGCGGACGACCGGGAGGCCATCGAGCGGACCCTCGGGGCGCTGGCGTTGCTTCCCGGGGAGGTACCCCGAGTGGTGCGGATCGCCGACACGCTGTCCGTGGCCCAGATGGAGGTTTCCGCGGCATTGTGGCCGGAAGTGGAGGGTAGGGCAGGTCTGGAGTTCGCCGGTCCGCCGCAGCCGTGGACGTTTGATGCGGAAGGTCATCTGCGGGAGAAACCTGACACCGCAGAGCCGGCTTGAAGGGGGGC